>JBKPPO010000026.1:0-1841 GCA_046733635.1 Pseudomonadota bacterium
ACCAGGTGCAGCGTTACGCGCGCTGGCAGCGCGAGGGGCATGGCAGCTCCACGGGCCAGTGCGTGGGAATCTCCGCCAGCGTGGCCCGCGCGCTGGCGACCGCCCAGTACAAGCGCCAGCCCTTCGCCGGATCCCATGATCCGGACCAGATGGACAAGGAGCCCCTGTGCCGCGTGGCGCCGGTGGTCCTGTTCTATTTCGCCGATGCCACACAGGCGATCGCGCGTTCCGCCGAAGCCGCGCGAATCACCGCGCAGGCGCCCGCCGTGCTGGATTGCTGCCGGCTGCTGGCCGCGATGCTGCATCTGGCGCTCTCCGGGAGGGACAAGGCCACGGTCCTGCGGCCGCCACGCGAGTGGTGGCTCGGGAACAGCACGCGGCCCGAGATCCTCGTCGTCTATGACGGGTCCTATGCCCGCCGCGAGCCACCCGACATCACCGGGGGAGGGCAGGCTATCCAGGCGCTGGAAGCCGCGCTCTGGGCCTTCAATCGCACGGACAGCTACCGGGCGGGCGCCCTGCTCGCCGCCAACCTCGGCCGCGACTCGGACGTGGTCACTTCCGTGTACGGCGCGCTGGCCGGCGCGCACTACGGTGTCAGCGCCATTCCCGGAATCTGGCGTAACAGTTTGATGAGGCAAGAGGTCGTCATAGACACGGCCGACCGGGTTCTCACTCACGCCCTGATGGCGCTCGGAACCTGATTCCCAGACCCTCCGGACTCGCTTACATTCCGGGCCATGTCGACCACGCGAACCACCCGCGTCCGGCGGGCCTCGCGCTCCTGGACGCGAATGTCCGATGAACAATTGCTGGGCCTGCGCTTCTGCGATCTGAAACTCAAGATCGAGCGCTCGCCGGTGGCGAAACGCGTGCGCCGTCTCTACAAGGAGCTCGACAAACGCGACATCAAGTTCCGGCCGCACGTGTGGCTGTCGGAGGAGTGGTTCTCGCCGGATGGCGTGCCGGGCATCGCGGTGCCTTTCTACCTGGCGCATCCGCGTCTCGAGCGCCTCGAGCGCCGCATGATGCGCAATGTCGAAGGCGGCAGCGCCGAGAGCTCGATGCGGATCCTGCGTCACGAGGCGGGCCACGCGATCGACACCGCGTACCGGCTTCGCCGCCGCAAACGCTGGCGCGAGATCTTCGGCCCCGCGTCACTGCCTTATCCCGATACCTACAAGGCCCGCCCCGGAAGCCGCCGCTACGTGCAGCACCTCGGCGAGTGGTACGCGCAGGCGCATCCGTGCGAAGACTTCGCCGAGACCTTCGCGGTCTGGCTCAAGCCGAACTCCTCCTGGCGCCGTACGTATGCGCAATGGCCGGCGTTCCACAAACTGGAGTTCGTGGACGAACTGCTGGCGGGCGTGAAGCAGACTCGCGCGCTGGTGCGCAATCGCGAAGTCGTGGAGCCGCTGCGCGAGAACACGCGCACGCTGGCTGATCACTACCGTCGCAAGCTCGCACGGCACAGCATGTATCGGCGGACGGTCACGGATCACTTGCTCGAACGCGTGTTCTCGCCCGAGAAACTGCGGCCGAGCGCGCGTCGCGCCAGCACCTTCCTGCGCGCGCATGAGGCGCATCTCGTGAGCAGCACCATGCGCGAGTTGAATGCCGAACGTTACGGCGCCGAACAGATCCTGCGGATGGTGGTCGAGCGCGCGGAGAAGCTGCGGCTGTGGGTCCGGGGCAGTCAACGCGACGCCTTGCGCCACGCGAAGTGGATGATGGTCTACCTAACGCGCTTGTATGCGCAGGGTGAAAGTCCGACACTCGCGTTATGAAGCGTTTGCGCACGCTGGTCGTGATGCATAAAACGCTGGTCCCACCCGATACCC
>JBKPPO010000027.1:0-11504 GCA_046733635.1 Pseudomonadota bacterium
GCCAGGGGGGCGGGCGGCTCCGGCGGCGGCGCTGGGACAGCCACGAGTAGTTCGGGTGGCGCGGTGGGCGGCGGCGGGGTCTTCGCCGGCCCCGGCGCGGCGTGCGCCGCGTCCGCGAGCAGCGCGCCGATCTTGCCGAGCGCGACATGCCCGGAATCCAGCGACGCGCGATCCGGTTCGCTCTTGCCGCGCTTCCACGAAGAGAACAGCGTCTCCAGCGTCTGGCAGATGTTCTCGATCTCGCCGAGGTCCACCGCGCGTGCGGCGCCCTTGAGACTGTGCGCGGCGCGGAATACGACTTCGACGAGCGGGGCGAGGGTCGCCGCGTCGGTCGACTTCTCGATCTGCTCCAGGCCGGACGCGATGGATTGCAGATGCTCGTCGGCCTCGACGCGGAACGTCGCGCGGAGCTGCCGCATGAAGTCGTCGTGGCGGGCCATGGATCAGATCTGGTAGTTGTCCACCAGTAGTTTGAGCCGGTGCCCGAGGTCGCTGAGATTCCGGGCCGCGGTCTCGAGCTGACGCGCGCTCGCGACGTTCTGCGTGCTGGCCTGCTTGATGTTCTCCATCGCACCCGCCACCTGGTCCATGCCCACGAGCTGCTGCTGGCTGGAAGCGGCGATCTGTGTAGCGGCCTGCGCCGCTTCGGAGACGTTGCCCGCGAGCGACTGGATGGATTCGCCGGCGACCTCCACCTGGCGGCTACCGGCTTCGACGGCCTTGTTGCCCTGTTCGGTGGCCATCACGGCGGCCGTGGTGGCCTTCTGGATGTCGCTCAGCAACGCGCGCACGCGATTCGTGGCTTCGCGCGATTGTTCTGCCAGGCTCTTCACCTCTTGGGCCACCACGCCGAACCCCTTGCCTTGCTCGCCGGCCTTGGCCGCCTCGATGGCGGCGTTCACCGCGAGCAGATTGGATTGCGCGGCCAGGTCTTCCACCGACGCGATGATCTGGCCGATGGCCTGGGTCTGCTCCGAGAGCCGCATCATGCTGGCGCCGATCGCATCCATCTGCGTCCGGATGCGCCCCATGCCGGCCGCGGCATCGTCGGCGGACTTGCGTCCGTTGCTCGTCACCTGCGCGGCGCGTTGCGCGGTCTCGGACACGACGCGAGCCTTCTGGCTCGCCATCTGCGCGGTCTGGCGGATTTCTTCCACCGTCGTGGTGGTCTCGCTGACCGCGGCCGCCGACTGGCTCGCACTCGAGGCGAGTTGCGCCGTGGACGCCACGATCTCGCTCGCGGCGGATCCCAGCACCGTTGCGCCTTCGACCATGCTGCCGATCTGCGCGCGCAGGTTCGCGGACATCTTCACGAAGGCGTGTCCCAAAGCGTCCTGCGCAGACTGCGGCTGAAGCGAACCGCGCAGGTTGCCCTGTGCGATTTGCTCGGCCGCACCTGCCGTGTTGCGCAGGGCGAGTGTCATTCGGTCGAATGTGCGGGCCAGTACTCCCAATTCATCGCTTCGGTCACCGAGGTTCACGTTGGCGCCGAGGTCACCCACCGTGATCCGTTCCGCCGCCGCGGTGAGCTGGCGCAGCGGCCCGGACACGGCGCGCGCGATGATCACGCCGATCAGCGTCGAGATCAGGAATGCGAGCGCCGTACCGACGAAGATCGTGTTGGTCGCCGTATCGGCGGCGGTCTTGGCAATCGCGGCGCGTTGCGCGAGCAACGTCTCCTCGGCCTGCTGCATCGCTCCTACGACGGCGCGGATCTCGTCCATCGCCTTCTTGCCGTGGCCCGACAGAACCACCTGTTGGGCAGCGGCGAAATCGTTCGAGCGTCGCGCTTCGATGCCCTGATCGATTGCTGCGAGCCTCTCTTTGATCAACGGGCCGAGCGCCTGGGCGCGTGCCGCTTGGCGCGGATTGTCGTTCACGAGCTCCAGCAGATGGAGACGCTGGACTTCGGCCGCCGTGAGGCCGGCCGTGTAGGGGGCGAGGTAACTCTGTTCACCCGTGATGATGTAGCCGCGCTGCCCGGTCTCCACATCCTGCAGGGCGGTGAGCAGGCGCGAGATCGTCGCGAGCACTTCATGGGTGTGGGCGACCCACTCCGCATCCTCCATCTGCTTTTCCACGTTGCGCCAGGAGGTCATCCCGACGATGACGAAGATCAGCAGCGTGACTGCAAAGCCGGCGCCGATCTTGGTACCCACGTTCCATTTCATTCGATGTCTCCGTCGTTAACGACGATTCGGGGATCGTTGAGGATGCGATCGAGGTTGAGTACGACCAGGCGTTCCTCGCTCACGCCTTCGAGATAGTCGGCGGCGATCGCCGACACGGTGGTGGGCGGCGGCGCAATCGCCGCGCGCGGCAGACACCGCACGCCGGTGACGACGTCCGCCAGCAGCCCGAGTTCCAGATCGCCGGTGTTCACCAGCACGATGCGATGCAGGTCGGTGATTCCCTGCTCGGAGAGCCCGAGCAGACGCCGCAGGTCGTACACCGGCACGATGCGGCCTCGCAGGTTGACGATGCCGCGCACGAAATCCGGCGTTCCGGGCAGCGGCGTGAGATCGCGCAGCGCGTGCACCTCGGCGACGTGGCGGGTCTCGATGGCGTACCGCTCGTCCGCGACGCGCAGTTCCAGCAGCTCGAGTTCGTCTTCGCGTCGGACGGGCGCCGCCGAGGGACGCGCCAGCGCCCGGGCGCGTTCACGCAGGATCGAGGCGCTGCTGCCGTCGGCGCTCATGCTTCGCGTCCCGAGGTGAGCGCGGTGATGATCTCGCGCAGTCTTCCGGCGGTGAGTCCCTCGGACTCGGCGACCGGCTCGTCGGCGCCGCGCCCGCGCAACAGGCGGGCCGCGTTCTCGAAGTGCTTGAGCGCCTCCCCGTGCCGCGCCGCGGCGCGCGCGTGATTGCCCAGGGCGAAGTGCGCCAGCGTGAAGTCCGGCTGTAGATAGACGGCGCGCAGCAGTGACGCTCGGGAGCGGTTGCGATCGCCGAGCTCGAGCAGCACCAGGGCGTGCAGGTAGTGAGCTGCCGGATCCAGCTTGTCGGCTGCAAGCCATCGTTCGCTCGCGGCCAATGCCTCCTGCGCCTCTCCCTGGTTCGCGAGCGCGCGCGTGAGTAGCGCCAGCATGAGCGGCGTCGCGGCGTCCGGCTGCAACGCGAGGCTTGCACGCACCAGGCTCGCCGCTTCCGCGTATCGGCCTTCTGCGAAACAGGACCGGGCGCGGGCGAAGCCGGTCTCTGGAGTCTCTGGCAGCGGCGCGGACGCGGGTCCGCTCACGAGCAATGTGTCGACCTGCGCTTCGCTCAGCGGCGCCGGAGCCGGCGTCGCGGGCGGACGCGCGGGTCGCGGGAGAGATGCGGTCGCGGAGTCCGGGGAAGCCGTTGCGGCGTCCTTCTTTCTGTAAAGGATCGTTCCCGGCAGGTTCACGGGCTCGAATCCGGTGAACAATGCCTGCGAGCACTCACTGGGACTCACGATGAGCCAGCCATCGTCCACGAGACAACGGCGAAGGTTGCGGATGAGGCGGCTCGCATGCTGCGGCGTGAAGTAGATGAGCAGGTTGCGGCACAGGATGAGGTCCATCGCCTGCGTGCCGTTGAGTGTCGAGGGAAAGGTGTCCTGTGACAGGTTGAGTTCCGCGAACTTCACCATGGCGCGCACGTCGTCACGCACGCGGTAGCGGCGGTCCCCCACGGGTCTGAAGAAATGTTCGCGGATCTCGGGCGTGCACTCGCGGAACGACCATTCGCCGTAGACGGCGGCTTCGGCCTTGCGCAAGACCTGCGGATTGATGTCCGTCGCCAGGATGCTGATCTCCCACTCGCGCCAGTCGGGCAGCACTTGCTGGATCAGCATCGCGAGCGAATACGCTTCTTCGCCCGTACTGCAGGCCGCACTCCAGAGGCGCAGCGATCGCACGTTGCGTTTCTGCGCGATGAGCAGCGGCAGCACATGCGATGCCAGGGCATTGAAGCTGGGCCGCTCGCGGAAGAAGTAGGTTTCGCCAATGGTGAGGTGGCGTGAGAGCTGCGCCAGGTCCTTCGGCGACAGCGGTGCGGACAGCAACCACTCGGCGCAGGCCTCGCTGTCCGGATGGCCGAATTCCGGAGCCGCCTGGTCGAGCGCGCGTCGCAGGTCGGCGCGGCGCTCCGGCGGGAAATGCAGCCCGGTGCGGGCGGCGATGAGTTCGCTCAGGCGATCCCAACGCGGCGCGGTGGCGTCAGCCGGCATGATCCGTTTCCGCGGCGCGCAGCGCCGAGTCCAGGGCCGATTCTTCGTCGGGGGAGAGGAAACTCTCGAGGTCTTCGATGAGCGCCAGTCCGTCCGGCAATGACAGTACGCCGCGCAAATGGGCGAGTCCGGGGCTGGCCGCGGTGGTGGCGACGGGAGGCAACGCTGCTGCATCGACGACGCCCTGCGCGCTGTCGACAATCAGCGCAAGTTCGCGCCGCGCCGTGCGCGCGATCAGGAAATGGTCGCCGGGGACCACGCTGCGACTTGCGATGTGCAGGTGGCGGCGCAGGTCGAACACCGGCAGGATGTGGCCGGCGACATCGATGGCGCCCGCGACGATGCCGGGCGCCCGGGGCAGCGGAGTGATCTCGGCGGCGCGCACGATGCGGGTGACGGAGTCGAGCGGCAGGGCGAAGCGCTGTTCTTCGACCGTGAAGCAAACCCAATGGGTCTGGCTCGACAGCACAGCGGCGCTCACTCAGGGAGCTCCGCGAGCCGGGACGCATTGTTAGCCAGGCAGTACCGCGATCGTGTCGCGTCCATTGCCACCCTCCGCAGCGATGATGCAATGAACAGTAGTAGTTTGATGGGGCTAAATCACTAGGGATATCCCCCATATGAACAATGATTCTCGAGAGGCGAATGAACAGGCTGGGTGACACCGATTTCATGCGACTTGCCCTGAACGCCGCGCGTGGCGCGGAGGCCGCGGGCGAAGTGCCCGTGGGCGCCGTGCTGGTGCGTGGTGACGAGGTGATCGCGTCGGGCGCGAATCGTCCGATCGCGGGTTGTGATCCCACGGCGCACGCCGAGATCGAGGCGCTGCGTGCCGCGGGCAAGGCGACGGGTTCCTATCGCCTCAACGGCACCACGCTCTATGTGACGCTGGAACCTTGCGTGATGTGCGCGTCGGCCATCATCCACGCACGCGTGTCACGAGTGGTGTTCGGCGCCTGGGATGCCAAGGCGGGCGCGGCCGGCAGCACCACGAATGTATTCACGATGCCGGCGATGAATCATCGCGTGGACGTGTTCGGCGGCGTGCTCATGGAAGAGTGTACGGCGCTGTTGAGCGGCTTCTTCGCGGCCCGTCGGAAAGAACCGACATAGCGGGACCTGGGGGCTCGGCGCGTCTTCGACGAGAGGTCTGTGATAGCGTCCCAGCCCTCGTCAACCGGGAGAACTCTCATGAATGCACTTCGTCATCTCGCCCTCCTTGCGCTGGGCGCAGCCAGCACTGCCGTCGTCGCCGCTCCGGTGACGTACAAGGTGGACCCCAAACATACCTTTCCGAGTTTCGCCGCCGATCATGGCGGAGGCATGTCGCACTGGCGCGGCAAGTTCAACAGCACGAGCGGCACGATCGTCCTCGACAAGGCGGCCGGCACCGGCACCGTGGACATCACCATCGACGCCGCCTCCATCGACTTCGGTCTCGATGACATGAACAAACACGCGCGCAGCGCCGACATGTTCGACGTCGAGAAATTCCCGACGGCCACTTACAAGGGCAAGCTCACGGGGTTCAAGAACGGCGCCCCCACGGAAGTGGACGGCGAACTCGCGCTGCATGGCGTGACCAAGCCGCTCAAGCTCAAGATCGACAGCTTCAAGTGCAAGCCGAACAACAAGCAGAAGGACTATTGTGGCGCCGACGCCAGCGGTTCATTGAATCGCGAGGAGTTCGGCATCGGCTTCCTCAAGAACATCGGGTTCAAGATGGAAGTCACGCTGCAGATCCAGGTCGAAGCCACCGAAGAATGACGGAGACATCCATGAGAGGGGTAACGCGCGCGGCGATCCTGTCGCTGGCCATGATGAGTACGGCGCTCGCGAAGGATGGCGAAGCCTTGTTCGACGGCAAGACACTGACGGGCTGGAAGCAGCTGGGCGGCGCCGCGGACTACCAGGTCAAGGAGGGCGCCATCGTCGGCACGACGAAGCCGAACGTGCCCAACGCGTTCCTGGTCACGGAGAAGGAGTACGGCGATTTCGTACTCGAGTTCGACGTGCGCCAGGACGTGGGTCCCACGAATTCCGGCGTGCAGTTCCGCAGCCACTCGAAGCCCGAGTTCGAGAACGGACGCGTGCATGGTTACCAGACCGACATCGATCCCAGCCCGCGCCAGTGGAGCGGGCAGATCTATGAAGAGGCGCAGCGCGGCTGGTTCTCGACGGGCGAAACACATCCGCCGGCCAAGCAGCTCTACAAGTTCGGTGAGTGGAATCACTACCGCGTCGAAGCCATTGGCCCGCGACTGCGCGTGTGGATCAATGGCGGCGCGGCAGCGGACGTGATCGACGACGTGAGCAAGTCCGGCTTCATCGGTCTGCAGGTGCACTCGATCGGCAAACCCGAGGAAGCGGGGCGCACGGTGAGCTGGAAGAACCTCACGGTGCAGACCCGCGGCCTCAAGGCGAATCCCCCCATGGGGATCTTCATTCGCAACAACATCCCCAACGACCTCCACGCCGAAGAGAAGGCGCAGGGCTGGCGGCTGCTCTGGGACGGCAAATCCGGCAAGGGCTGGCGCAGCACGCAGGGTGAAGGATTCCCGTCGAAGGGCTGGTCGCTGGCCAACGGCGAGCTCGCCGTGCAGGCCAAGGGCGGCGGCGGCGACATCATGACGGAAGAGGAATTCGGCGCGTTCGAGCTGCAGATCGAGTTCAAGGTGAGCGCCGGCGCGAACAGCGGCATCTTCTATTACCTGGCATCGCCGCTCGTGGATCCCACGTCGCGCGCGCCCAATGCGCTCGAGTTCCAGATCCTCGACGACGAGCGGCATCCCGACGCCAAGCAGGGCACCGACGGCAATCGCACGCTGGCTTCGCTGTACGACCTGTACCCGCGCGCCAAGCTCATGACCAACCTCGGCATCGGGCCCAAGGTGGACGTGTGGCAGCATGCGCGCATCGTCGCGCGTGCCGATGGCAGCGTGGAGCACTGGCTGAACGGTGTGAAGGTGCTGGAATTCCAGCGCGGCTCGAACGACTACCGGGCGCGCGTCGCGGCGAGCAAGTTCAAGGCGTCACCGTCGTTCGGTGAAGCGCCGAAGGGCCGCATCTCGCTGCAGGATCATGGTGATGCCGTGAGCTTCCGCAGCATCAAGGTCCGCCAGCTCGACTAGCTACTCCTTCGCCACCATCGCTTCGGGGAAGCGCGTCTCCAGGATCGCCGCGAACTGGGTGACGCGCTCCACGAGCTGCGCGGTCTCGCGTCCGTTGGCGTAACCGCGCTTCACGCGCGTGTGCCAGGCCGGATCGGAGAGGCGATGCAGGTTGGCGCGCACGTCGGCCCATTTGTCCGGGCTCTTCTTGCGCATCTGCGTGATGATGCGCGCGTCTTCGAGATGGCCGATGCCCATGTTGTACGCGGCCATCGCCATGAGCGTGCGGTCGGGATCCATGATCCGCTTGGGGATGCGTTCCTTGAGGTACGCCAGGTAACGCGCGCCGCCCATGATGTTCTCGTCCGGGTGAAAGACGTCCTTCACGCCCATCTTGGTCGCCGTGACGGGCATGAGCATCATCACGCCCTGGGCGCCGCGCGGTGACACGGCAGTGGGCCGCCATTTGGACTCCTGGTAGCCCAGGGCCGCGAGCAGCCGCCAGTCGATGCCGGTCTCCAGGGCCGCAGCCTCAAAGGAGGGGCGCATCTCGGGCAGCCGGGATTCGATGTGATCGTGGAAGGCCGCGGCCAGGCGGCGGGGCAGGCGGGCCCTTTGTTGATGATGAGCGGGCGCCGGGTCCTGAGAGGCCCGGACAGGGGGTTTGACGGGAGTTTTGGGAGCGTCGTCGGCGCGAGCCAGCCCCGACCCCAGGGATATACCCAGAGCGGTAACGGCCATGGCGAGGAACGCCAGCCCAATCCTGATTGTTCGCCCCTTGGCTTTGTTCATTGCTCGTCTACAATACGCGCCCCGCGTGGGACGGCCCTTGTTCGAGGTTCGTTCCGGTTTCTCGCGCGGAGAGGTACCGAAGCGGTCATAACGGCGCCGACTCGAAATCGGATGGTCGGGTAATTCCGGCACGTGAGTTCGAATCTCACCCTCTCCGCCACTCAATCTCCTACCGTCATCGCGGGTGAGATTCGAACTCACGTGCATGGAGCAGCGAGTTCGACGGGTTTGCAGAGCAAACCCGGACGGATTCGCTTCGCGAATCCGGTCCCGCGCTTCGCGCGGGACGAGCGGCGGTCCCCCGCCGCGAGCAATCTCACCCTCTCAGCGGTGACCTATCTCTTCTCTCTTCCGGTCCTTCACCCGGCCCTTCGTCCCGATCCCGCGGCGCTCACTCTCAGGTCTTTTCCATCGCGACAGGGCTCTACTGTCCCACGCCGTCCTCAAAACCTGACCCGCCACACACATTCAGCTTTTCGCGGCCCCCGCCGCTTGCGCGCGCCTGCGCGCCAAAAATTCCTTCTCTTTCAAGTTCTCACAGCGCTCCAGCGCAGCGGTGTAAGACAAAGCCGACTCTTTCGCGTTCCCCAGCCGCCGAAACAGGTCCGCCTTCACCGCATGCCATAAGTAATACCGCTCGAGCCGAAGTTCCTCGACCAGTTGCAGCGCCTTGCCGGGCCCGTCGATCTCGGCCACCACCACTGCGCGATTCAACGCCACTACCGGCGTGGGGCCGATCGTCATGAGCTGGTCGTAGAGCGCCAGGATCTGCCGCCAATCCGTGTCGGCAGCGGCGCGAGCATCGGCATGCACCGCGTTGATCGCCGCCTGAATCTGGTAGGGCCCCGGCCGGTTGATCGCGAGGCACCGCCGCACCAGCGCCTGGCCTTCATCGATCTGGTGGCGCAGCCAGAGCGTCCGGTCCTGCTCCGCGAGCGTGAGCAATCCGCCCTGGGCGTCCAGGCGCGCCTCGCGCCGCGAGTCCACGAGCAACAGCAGCGCGAGCAGCCCCATGACCTCCGGATCGCCGGGTATCAACTCGCCGAGCAGTCGCGCCAGTCGCAGAGCCTCATCGGCCACTTCGCGCCGCTGCAGGTCGTCACCCGACGTGGCTCCGTAACCTTCGTTGAACAGTAGATAGACCACCGCGAGCACGCTTCGCAGCCTCGATGGCAGATCCGCGGCCTCGGGCACGCGGTAGGGGATGCCGGCCGCGCGGATCTTGGCCTTGGCGCGGGAGATGCGCTGCGCCAGCGTGGGTTCCGGGACCAGGAATGCGCGGGCGATCTCCGCGGGGGTGAGGCCGCCGACCATTCGCAGGGTCAACGCGAGTTGCGCTTCCGGGGCCAGCGCCGGATGGCAGCAGGTGAAGATCAGTCGAAGCTGGTCGTCCCGCACGTCGGGCTCCTCGGCGTCGTCGGCCTCGAGCAGGCGCATCGCCGCCTGCTGACGCTCATCGCGTGTGGATTCGCGTCGCAGGCGGTCGATGGCGCCATTTCGCGCCGTGGTGAGGATCCAGGCGGCCGGCGAGGGCGGAACGCCTTCGACGCTCCAGCGCACGATCGCTTTCGCGAAAGCGTCCTGCACGGCGTCCTCGGCCAGAGAGAGGTCTCCGAGCTTCCTCGCGAGCACGGCCACGGCGCGACCGTGCTCGCGGCGGAAGATCTCCGCGATGGTCTCGTTCATCGACGAGAGCTCAGCAGTGGCCCTCCAAGAAGGGCCGCACTTCGATCGGGGTGGTCGTGGCTCGCGCGAGTTTCCGGGCCCAGCCCAGCGCCACGTCGAGGTCTGGCGCCTGGAGCACGGTGATGCCGCCGATCTGCTCCTTGCTTTCGATGAACGGTCCATCGGTGGTCAGGATCTCGCCGCCTTGCTCTCGCAGGACGGTCGCGGTATTCGCGGGATAGAGGCCGCCGCTGAATACCCAGACCCCCGCCGCCTGCATGTCCTTCTGCACGGCGGAAACGTCGCGCATGATTTTCTGCAGGGCTTCGGGCTCGGGTTGCGTGCTGCCGGCGGGGTAACAAACGGTGAGCAAGTACTGTTTCATGTGTCCTCCTGGCTCTTATACGAATGCCCCGCCTCGAATTCGACAGCCCGTCCCACCCGCTGTCGTCTTTCGACTATCCGCATCACTCCGGGTCGGCAACTTATGGTGAAGGCGTGCCCGTTGCTAGCGTGATCCTCCATTTCAGAGGAGAGGAATCATGGCCAATCGCGAACAACTCCCTACGCCGCGGGATGGAAAGCGGCTGAATCCCACCACCACGTCGCCGGACGATGACGAGGCTCAACTGGAAGATGTCACGCGTGCAACGGCTGACGAGGACCTCGATGACGTCCGGTTGGCCGCCGAAGAAGACGCCGACGAGGACCTCGAGGACGAGGACGACGAGGTGGACGACGAAGTCGATGATGAGGCCGACGAAGAAGTGGATGTCGACGATTCAGAGGACGATGAGTCCGGTACGAATGCTCCGCGGATGTGATCGACAGCGCGGTCGCCGGATGAGCGGCGGCCGCCTCGATCAGGCGGCGTCGATGGACTGGGAGCCGTCGTCGGTTTCGCGCGCGCGATTCTCGTAGTTCTGCGCGAACGTCTCCACGAAGATATGCGGCAGCGCGCCCGGCTGCATCTCGCAGAGGCTGCGGTAGAAGTCTCCGTACAGCTCCCAGTTCCCCATGGTCTTGCGACGCGCGCTGCGTTCGAAGCGCGTCGCGAGATCGCGCGGATCGAGGCGGCTGACGAAATCCACGAACGCCGCACGCATGGCTTCGATCATGGCGTCGTCATGCCGGCGCGCGTCCGTGAACGAACCGCGCAGCCATTGCACGGCGTCGAAGCGCCGGCTGTCATGTGCGCGCAGCAGTTCCTGGATCAATTCTTCGACGGAATGTCGTTCGAGCGATGGCAGCAGGTCGACTGGTTCCTTTTCATACGTCACGCGCAGCTTGCTCCGCTGCGCCTGCTGGCTTCGGCTGCCTTCCTTGAGGCCGAGGAGAGATTCGCGCAGGAGCTGGCCGGCCAGATGCAGCATGCGCGCATGGGCTTCGACGGGCAGCGATTCCACGCCGATGCCCGCGCCACGGCAGAACGCCTGCAGGCCCGGAGTGTTGCTCGCCGTGGGCGGTGGCGGCAGCGACACTTCCGCGACGTGCGGGGGCGGGGCGGGAGGAGCCGGAGCAGTCACCGGTTGTTGTGCTGCCTTCTCCCGCTGCGTTTTCTCGGCGCCGCGAGCCAGGCGCGCGATGCGTCTCGCCACGGCTTCGGAATTCACTTCGAGCTCGGGCGACGTCGCCGGCTCGCGATGCATGTCCTGGGTCTGGATCAATGCGCGCGTGCGCGCGGAGACCGCCTGGCCAAATGCGTTGACCGGCTTGAGTTCGTCGCTGGAGAGGTCGCTGCTGGCC
>JBKPPO010000028.1:0-21224 GCA_046733635.1 Pseudomonadota bacterium
AACCGTTGCCCAGCCCGTGGAAGATGGGTCTGCCGCGATGGAACTCGATGCCGCGCACGATGTGAGCATGGTGGCCGACCACGATGTCGGCGCCGGCGTCGATCGCTGCACGCGCGATCTCGCGTTCATAGGGGGCGATCCTCGACGGGGTGTGCACGATCCCCTTGTGGAGCGCGACGACGATCAGGGTCCGTCTGCCATCGGGCGTGGCCCGCAGCCGCAGGATGTCTTCGGCCATGTAAGCCAGCGACGCGACGTTCGCCCGCTCGAGGGGCGCCGCGGGCGCGATGCGTGAGCCATCGGCAGTTTCGACGCGCACGAACGCGGTGCCGGCGCGGGTCCCGGTGGCCCAGCTTTCCTCCGGCCCCACGCAGTTGTAGCTCAGCAGCGCAATTCGGCGATCGGCGCGCGTCAGCACACAGGGCGTGCGCGCGCGATCGAGATCGGCCCCTGCGCCGCAGTGGGCGATGCCCGCGGCATCCAGCGCGGCGATCGTGTCCGCGATGCCGATGGGGCCGCAGTCCGCGATGTGATTGCCTGCCAGTGAGACCGCGTGGAAGCCGGCGCGCGAAAGAGCGGCCACGTGTGCGGGATTGGCGCCGGGCGCGGGTACGTCGCTGCGCATCTCGGAACGGTGATGGGTGTGCGGCACCTCGAGATGCCCGATGGCGACGTCCGCAGCGCGCAATGCCGGAGCGATGCCCTCGAGCCAATGATCCGGGGGCGGCTCGTCGAGTACGAGGTCGCCGGTGAATACGAGATCGAGGCTCATGCGCTTCGCCGCGATCGCGCAGCATCGTGCCTGTGGGCGGCACGCGCCGCTCCCGCACCCATGGACATCCGACCCCCCAAAACCCGGCGGCGCGTTTCGCGCGCGCCGGCAAATTAGTTTACAAGTTCAACTAATTCAGTATTACCACCAAAACCGGGGCGTCGTCGATAGCCGCGACGCTTCTCAGCTGGCGTCGTGCAGCCGGCGCAGCAGCGAGATGAGCACCCGCAGCTCCTGCTCGGTGTAGCGGCTGACGAATTTCCGCTCGTGCTCGATCATTTCCTTTCGCAGCGACCGGCAGGCCTTGACGCCTTCCGGCGTGAGGAAGATGCCCTGGCGTCGCCGGTCCTCGGTGGAACGGCGACGCTCGACCCAACCCGAGTTCTCGAGGCGATCGATGAGCGACACGACGCTCGCCTTGTCGATGCCGAGCTGGCTCGCGATGTCGGTCTGGGCGATTCCCGGGTTCGCGTTGGCCAACAGCATCGCGCTGAATACGCCGGGCCGGACGTCGCCGTCGGCGAACTGCCGGTTGAAGTCGCGCCACAGGGCGATCTGCGCGCGGCGGATGTTGAAGCCGATCAGTGAAGGCAGGCAGTCGAGATCGAGTCCAACGGTCGTGGATTCGCTCTTGCGGCGAGATCGTTTCGCGGGGCGGGTGGGGGCCATGGATGTCCGGGCGGGAAGGAGGGAGGGCTGGGAAAGCGTCGGCCCCGCAAACCTACTCAACGGACCGGGTGGGGTCAACGCCGCGCCGAAACGCGCGAATTCGCCGCTTCCCGTCGCGCCGGGCTGACGGTACGCCGCTGAAACCGTTGAGCGCAAAATGGTTGGCAACACAAACGATATTGACAACGGCGGCGGGCGCGGCGCACTCTGATCCGGCGCCCCCGGGTCCTGCCCGGGCGCGTCGGATGAAGCGATTGCGAAGCGCCGGCGCAAACAACAGCAATCAGCGGCGCGAGACACGTGGAGGGGGTAGATGGAACACGTAGCAGCGTATCGGGATCCTCGTGCCATTGGACGCGAGGGCAGTCACTTCGCCATCAGGCGCGCCGTGCGCGCCGCACTCGCCGCGGCGGCGCTCGGTAGTTTGGCCGTGGCGGCCAACGCGCAGGAAGCTGCGCCGCCGGCGTCCGACGATCTCGATGAGATCCTCGTCACCGGCAGCCGCATCCGTGGCGCGGTTCCCGTGGGCTCCACCGTGACCACCGTCTCGCGCCAGGACATCGAGCTGGCGGCGCCGGTGTCCACCACCGCGCTCGTGCAGCGGCTGCCACAAGTGTTCAATCTCGGTGTGTCGGAGAGCTCGCGCGGCCAGTCCGGCGGCTCCGGCAACATCACCTATGGGTCCGCGATCAATCTGCGCGGGCTCGGGCCGTTCTCCACGCTGACGCTTCTCGAGGGACGCCGCGCGGTGCCGCAGGGCACGACAGGATTCGCGATCGATCCGTCGATCGTGCCCACCGTGGCGCTCGCCCGCGTCGAGGTGGTCGCCGACGGCGCATCCGCGTTGTACGGCTCGGACGCGGTGGCGGGTGTCGTGAACCTGCTCCTGCGCCGCGACTTCGAAGGTGTGGAAGCCAGCGTCCGCGGCGGCTTCGGCGATGACTACAACGAGGAGCAGGCATCGCTCATCGGTGGTTTCGGATGGGAACGCGGAAACCTCATGGCCGCATATGAATATTCCTCGCGTGACAATCTGAGTGGTCTGGATCGCGAGTTCTTCCGGGGCGACCTCACGGGGCGGGGCGGCCACGACTTCCGGGTCGTGCAGTGCAGCCCGGGAAACATCGTGGTCGGCGGCGTGAGTCACGCCATTCCCGCCGGCGGTGTCACTCCGGCCACCGCGGCATCGCTGGTGCCCGGCACCACCAATCGCTGCGACAACGCGCAGTACCAGGACCTGTTGCCCGAACAGAAGCGGCACTCGTTCATCAGCACCTTCGATCACGAGATCAACGATCGCGTGAAGTTGTTTGCGGACGGCTTCTGGACTCGCCGCGAATTCGTCAATCAGGTCGGCAACCAGGCGGCCGCGCTCACGGTGCGCGATGTGAATCCGTACTTCGTCCGCCCGGTCGGCAGCACTGCGACTTCCGTGACGGTCAACTATTCGTTCGGAGATCAGTTGCCGTCGAACGACACCTACGGCTTCTCGGAGGCGTACCAGGCCACGATCGGCGCCGGTTTCAACGTGTTCGGCGAATGGAATCTCGAGACCTCGTACACCTACGGCCGCGACACCGAGCGCAGCACTTCGGAGTACGGCATCAACAACGCGGCGCTGGCCGCGGCGCTGGCGCGCACCGATCCTGCGACCGCACTGAATCCCTTCAGCGCCGCGCCCAACAACCCGGCGGCGCTCCAGGGGCTTGCCAACCAGTTGTTCATCGCCCCCGGAGACACGCGCTTCCAGGGCTGGGAACTCAAGCTGGACGGCCCGATCCTGTCGATGCCCGGCGGCGATATGCGCGCCGCGATCGGTTACGAGGGGCAATCGCTGTCCAGTCGGTCCGGGCTCATCACCGGCACCTGGGAGGCGCCGGTCACGGCGATGACGCCCGAAGTGAACCGCACGGTGAACTCCGCCTATGCGGAAATCCTCGTGCCGCTGTTCGGCGCGGAGAACGCCCGAGCGGGATTGCGTGAGCTCACGCTCGACCTGGCGGTTCGTTCCGACCACTACAGCGATCTCGCCGATGGCTCGACGGTGAATCCGAAGTTCGGCCTCGACTGGGTGCCGATGAACGGGCTCAAATTCCGCGGCACCTACGGTGAGTCCTTCCGCGCGCCGACGTTCGCGCAGATCTACGGCAACTCATCGGCCCTTTACGTGCAGAACTACTCGGACCCCACGCGCGGCGGGGCCATCACCCAGGGCGTCACGTTGTCCGGCGGCAATCTGGAGCTCGAGCCCGAGACCGCGAGCACGTACACTTTCGGTGTCGACATCGAGCCGGCGGATGGCGTGCGCCTGAATCTCACGTATTTCCACATCGAATACGAGAAGCAGATCACGTCCTATCTATCAGACCTCACCATCCTCAATCGCGAGAACCAGTTCGCCGGCACCAGCATCATCGTTCGCAACCCGGATCCGGCGTTCATCGCGAACCTGGTGGCGACCAAGCCCATCCGCGGCGTATTGCCGAATCCGGTGACGCTGTACGTGGACGGCCGGACGAACAACCTCGGCACCACGATCGCCTCCGGTTTCGATCTCACGGGTAGTTATGCTTTCGAGCTTGGCGCCGCTGGGAGGTTCGAGGCGGGATTGACCAGCACGTACTTCGATACCTATGAAGTAGCCATCACGCCGGCCGCGGATCGCGTGGACCAGCTCAATACGATCTACAACCCGTTGCGCTTCAAGGCCCGCGCCAATCTCACCTGGTCGAAGGGTGGGCTGCTGGGCGCGCTGTTCGTGAATCACCTCGATTCGTACCGGAACAATCTCGTGACGCCGGTGCAGGAAGTGGAAGACCGCACCACCGTGGACATGAACCTCTCCTATTCATTCCAGGGTCAGGGATTCAGCAAAGGTCTGCGTATCGGCATCGACGCGGTGAACGTGTTCGACAGCGATCCCTCTTTCGTCAACATCGCGCAGAGCCCGAATGGCGGCGGTGGATTCGATCCGACGCTGAGCAATCCGATCGGACGCGTCATCGGACTCACGCTCGGCAAGAAGTGGTAGTAACTCGCGAATGCCCCCCCGGTAGAAGCGAGGAGCGAAGGCAGCCCGGCAACGGGCTGCCTTTTTTCATCGGCGCGCCGTAACGCGCGGTTGTTTCTGGAACAGGCGGCAGATCAGATTCCGCAGCCAGGTATTGCGCGCATCGTGATGGTACTTGCGATGCCAGAACTGCTTGAGGTCGATGCGCGGCGGGTCGAACGGCGGGCGCACACAGCGGATGCGCGCCGACACCGTCGAGAAATACCGCGCCAGCGGCTCCGGCACGGTCACCACGAGATCCGATCGTTCGACGATGGGCGGGATGCTCGCGAAGTGCGGCGTGGTGAGCACCACGCGCCGTTCGATGCGTCGCCGGACCAGGAATCTTTCGATGACTTCTTCCGTGCGGCTTTCGGCGCGCACGACCGCGTGTTCCAGTTGCAGGAACTGCGCGAGGCTGAGCCTCGCCGACCTGACCGGATGATCCGCGCGGATGAGGCAGGTGAACGAGTCCGAGAACAGGGCCTGCTGGTAGAAGTTTTGGCGCGTGAGGTTCGGGAAATATCCGAGCGCGAGATCGATGGTGCCGTCTTCCAGTCCGCCGGCGACGTCCTCGGCGGGCAAGCTCACGGACCGCACATTGGCGCGCGGTGCACTCTGGCGCAGCTCGGCGATCAAGGAGGGGAGGAACACCACCTCACCCACGTCCGAGAGGGCGAGAACGATCGGGCGTTCGCTCAGCGTGTGATCGAACACCGGCGCCGCCACGATCTGCAGGCCGATGCGGGCGAGCACATCGCGCACCGGCTCCATGATCTCCATCGCCCGAGGCGTGGGCTGCATGCGATTGCCGCTACGCACGAACAGGGGGTCTGCAAAGAAGGTGCGCAATCGCCCCAGCGCCGCGCTCACCGAAGGCTGGCTGCGCTGCAGTTTGATGGCCGCCGCGCTCACGCTGCGTTCCTGGTCCAGGGTGGTCAAGACCCGCAGCAGATTGAGATCGAGCTCCGTCATGGGTTATCCGTTTTCCGAATACAGTGAATCAATGGTATCGCGTTGCCGACATCGGGTGGGGGACCCGATGATCGCGCGATGACTGGTCCACAGACGATGCGCGGCGTGCTCCGGCTCTCATGCCCCGACCGGATGGGACTGGTGGCGGCTGTCGGCGCGTTCCTGCTGGAAAACGCCTGCAACATCGTCGAGAGCGCGCAGTTCCGCGATCCGGATTCCAATCGCTTCTTCATGCGCGTGAGTTTCGAAGCGGACCGCGGCGACATACCTTCGCTGCGGCTCGCCTTCGCGGAGTTGGCCGGTCGCTTCGGCATGTGGTGGGAGATCCATGACCTCGCCATCCAGCAGCGGCTGCTGCTCATGGTGTCGCGGTTCGGACATTGTCTCAACGATCTCTTGTACCGCTTTCGCATCGGCGCCTTGCCGGTCGACATCCCGGCGATCGTTTCCAACCACCGGGATTTCTACCGGCTGGCCGCGGATCACGACATTCCCTTTCATCATCTGCCCGTCACGCCCGAAGACAAACCGCGGCGCGAACGCCAGCTCCTGGATCTCGTCGACGAACATCGCTGCGATCTCGTCGTGCTCGCGCGCTACATGCAGGTGCTGTCGCCCGAGACCTGCGCGCGCCTCGAAGGGCGCGCCATCAACATTCATCACTCCTTCCTGCCGAGCTTCCAGGGCGCACGGCCCTACAGCCAGGCGCATGACCGCGGCGTGAAGCTCATCGGCGCGACCGCGCACTACGTGACGGCCGAGCTCGACGAGGGGCCGATCATCGAGCAGGACGTGGCTCGAGTGGATCATGCCTCCACGCTCGAAGACTGCGTGAACACCGGGCGGGATGTGGAGTGCGCCGTGCTGGCGCGGGCCGTGAAGTGGCACGTCGAGCATCGCGTGCTCGTCAATGGCAATCGCACCGTCGTTTTTCGCTGATACGGAGAAGCAATGAAATCCCGAAGCCTGCAAGACCTGCTCGATACCGAGCGCGATGTCGTGCGCATGTTGCGCAATTCACCGATCGGAGCGTACGTGTACCCGGTGGTGCCGACCGAGTTCAGCAACTGGCGGACCGAGCAGCAGGCCTGGCGTGAAACCGCGGTGTTGTTCGACCAGTCGCATCACATGGCCGAGATCACGCTGTCGGGGCCGGATGCTTTCGAGTTGTGCTCGCGCTCGACGGTCAACAGCTTCGCCGGGTTCGTGCCGGGCAAGGCCAAGCAGATGATTCCCGTGAGTCATGACGGGTACGTCATCGGCGATGGCATCCTGTTCCATCTCGAAAAGGACGAACTGCTGTTCGTCGGCCGCGCGCCGACGGTGAACTGGCTGCAATTCCACGCGGAGACCAGCGGATCGAACGTGCGCGTGATCCGTGACGACCGGTCGCCTTCGCAGCCGAACGGGCGTGCCGTCACGCGACGCCATTTCCGCTATCAAGTGCAGGGTCCGCGCGCGGCGCGCGTGCTCGAGAAGCTCAACGGCGGGCCACTGCCCGATATCCGCTTCTTCAACTTCGACTGGATCCACATCGCCGGACATCGCGTGCGCGCGCTGCGTCACGGCATGGCCGGTGAGCCGGGGCTGGAGGTTTTCGGACCCTACGAACTACGCGACGAAATCCGCGCGGCCATCCTCGAGGCCGGAAAGGAGGAGGGCATCGTGGCCGTGGGCTCCCGGACTTACGCGAGCAACACGCTGGAATCCGGCTGGATCCCATCGCCGTTGCCGGCGGTGTACACGGGCGAGAGCATGCGCAGCTACCGCGAGTGGTTGCCCGCGAGCGGATACGAAGGCACGGGTTCGCTGGGCGGGAGCTTCGTGTCGTCGAACATCGAGGACTACTACCTCACACCGTTCGATCTCGGCTACGGGCCGTTCGTGAAATTCGACCACGAGTTCATAGGGCGGCAGGCGCTCGAGAAGAAGGTCATCGACGGCCATCGACACCGCCGCAAGGTCACCTTCGAATGGCATGGCGAGGACCTCGCACGGATCTTCTCCTCGCTCACGGAGCGCGATTCTTTGCCTTGCAAGTTCTTCGACCTCCCGATCGCCAACTACGCGTCTTCGTCGTATGACCTCGTGAAGCAAGGCGACAGGCCCGTGGGGCTGTCGATGTTCACGGGATACAGCCACAACGAGCGGTGTGGACTGTCGCTCGGAGTGGTGGACCCCGACATCGAAGTCGGCACCGAGCTCACGCTGATCTGGGGCGAAGAGAATGGCGGCACCGCCAAGCCGACCGTCGAACGCCACCGGCAATGCGAGGTGCGCGTCAAGGTCGCGCCCGCGCCGTATTCACGAGACGCACGCAACACCTATCACGCCGGCTGGCGCACCCAGCAACGCTGATGGCGTCGCGCGCGGAGACCCTGGCGTTGCGGCTGGATGCGGCGGGGGTGGCGGCGCGTCTGGTGAAAGAAGCCTCGATCGAGATCGGCAGTCCGGATCTCCCGGAGCTGGCGAGCGCACGCGAGCATCTGATGCCGGGTCAACGTGTCTTCGTGAGCCACCTTCCGGGGCAGGCCTGGCACCGCACTTTCCAGGTCTGCTCCGGCATCCTCGCAGCGGGATTCGATCCGGTGCCGCACATCCCGGTGCGATTGATCGAGAGCAACCGGCATCTCGATGAGATTCTCGCGGCCGCTCGCGATACGGGTGTGCGCGAGCCGTTGCTCATCTCCGGCGACTATCCGGCAGCGCGCGGTCCCTTCGAAACGGTCCTGCAAGTCTTGAAGGCGGGCGCGTTGCCGGCAAACGGTTTCACGCGCGTGTCACTGGCAGGGCACCCCGAGGGCCATCCGCGCGTGCCATGGGATCTCATCTGCCAGGCGCAGGTGGACAAGTGGCGAGTGGCGACGAGCGCAGGAATGGAGACCACTTTCGTCACGCAGTTCTTCTTTTCGGCCGATCCGTTCGTGCAGTGGGCGCGCTTCTTGCGCGCCTCCGGTGTCGAGGCGCGGCTGCTCGCGGGTGTGGCCGGCCCGACCAGCCTGGGCAAGCTCATCCGGCTCGCGCGGCATTGTGGTGTGGGGGCGTCGCTGCGCGCGCTCACGTCGCGTCCGTCCTCCCTGATGGGGTTGTTGGCCGATCACGAGCCGCAGGCACTGCTGCTGGACCTCTCGGTGGCGAAGTTGCAGCAGGATGCGCTGTTCGATGGCGTGCACGTCTTTTCGCTGGGCGGATTCTTGCGCACGGCCCGATGGCTGCGTAGTTGTCAGCCGGTGACGCCGCCCTGACGAATGGACGCCGTGGCAGGATTCATCCCGCCACGGCGTCGCTTTCCGAGAGGTCGATCAGAAGTTGCGCGTGACGCTCAGGCTCACACTGCGCGGCCGGGCGTAGATGATCTCGGAGTAGCCCGACGCGGTAGTGAGGGAGGAGGTGCCCGCCACCGGGTACAACTCGTCGCTCAGGTTGCTTCCGCCGAGCACGAATCGCCACTTGTCGTCTGCCGACACCAGCGCCAGCGACGCGCTGTACAGCGTGATGGCTTCATTCTGTGCGATCTCGGGCGAGTTGCCAGCGTCGAAGAACTGATCATCCGTGTAGCTGATGTCCACGCGCGGCGTGAGCAGCCAGTTCGCGCCCGGATGGAACGTGTACGACAAGCCCAGGTGGCCCTGGAACTCCGGCGTGAACGGCAAGCGGCTCGAGAGCGTGGCCGTGGCGGTGGGATTCACCGGGCCGAACGGTGGCGGCGGCGTGATGCTGTCGAACTTCGCGTCCAGATATCCCAGCGAGGCATCCAGGCGGAAGTCTTCCGTCGGCGCGAACTCCAGTTCGATCTCGCCGCCGTCGATGGACGCAACGCCCGCGTTGAACAACAACGGGACGACACCCAGACGATAGGTCATCTGGATGTCGTCGTAGTCCGTGCTGAACGCGGCGACGTTGATACGCAGCGAATCGAGCGGATCGAGTTTCAAACCGATTTCGAACGACTCGGCGGTTTCGGCGCCGAAGGATATCGGCGCGTTGCCCGGCGGCGCGGCGTTGTAACGCTGGTTGAAACCGCCGCTCTTGAAGCCTTCCGACCAGCTCAGGTAGGTCATGACGCTTTCATTGAAGCGGTACTGCACGCTCGCCGACTTCGTCGTCGCCGAGAAGTCCCGCGCGAATCGGTTCGTGGTGAGGAACAGACAACCCGTCTGGGTCGGCGGCGCGCCGGCGAACGGGCACAGCGCCGTGGGCTGCGCGGGTTCGGGCGCCGTCGCCGGTGAGACATTGAACATCACGGACTGGAGACCTTTCGTCTCCTTGGTGTAGCGGACACCCGCGGTGGCGCTCAGCGCTTCGGTGAACTTGAACGTCCACTCCGTGAACGCAGCGCGCGCCTTGCTATCCATGGCCACGCGCTGGGTGTCGTACGAGGTGCCCGGATTGCCCAGCGGCACGAGCAGCCGATCGTAGGAGTCTTCGTCGAAGTAGTAGGCGCCGATGACGCCGTCGAGGCGATCGGTGTCGATCACCGCTTGCAGCTCCTGGCTGAACTGCTCGCTTTCGCTGCGGTAGTTGGTGTGCAGGATCAGGAGCGGCGTGTTGTCGGCATCGCGCGTGCCGGTCCATTCGAGCCGCCGGTCGGCGGTGATGGACTTGAGCGTGAACACGTCGTTGATGTCCCAGCTCGCCACCAGCGAAGCGCCGCGATTCTCGAGCGTGCTGCTCGCCGGGTAAGTGCCGCCGTTGCGGAACTCGCCGAGCGCCTGGGCGTCGTTGCCGCAGCGAGGATCTGCGAGCGGACCCACGCGCACCGGCGGGGGCAGCGGATCCAGCATGTTGGGGCATCCGGCCGCCTGGCTGGCGGCGCCCACGAACGTGGCCGTTTCGTTCATCTCGCGGAATACGAAAGGCGAACCGTTTTCGTCTTCCTTGGTGTAGTCGGCACGCAGCGTCAGCTTCACCGCATCGGAGGGCTGCCACTTCACCGCGACCTGGCCGGTTTGCATGTCTTCGTCGCCGAGATCCTTGCCATCGAAGGCGCGGGTGACATAGCCGTCGCGCTGGCGCATGCCCAGCGCCAGTCGCGCGGACCAGTCGCCGCCCAGCGGGAGGTCGAAGGCGCCGAAGGCTTCGCGAAGATTGTCGTCGCCGAGGCCCACGCGCACCGAATTGCCCGCATCGGTACCGGGTTCATTGGAGGTCAGCAACACTGCGCCACCGATGGTGTTGCGTCCGAACAGGGTGCCTTGCGGGCCGCGCAGGATCTGCACGCTGGCGATGTCGCGGAATTCCATCGCGGCGCCGACCGCGCGTCCCATGTAGACATCGTCGATGTACACGCCGACGCCCGGATCGACGGCCGGCGTGGCGTCGCTCTGGCCGATGCCGCGGATGAACACCTGCGCGGCCGAGTTGTTGCCGGTCAAGGTGCCGTAGGAATGGAATTGGATGTTGGGCGCCACCTTGTCGAGGTCGGTGGTGCCGATCACTTGCTGCCGCTCGAGCGCATCTGCGCTGAGCGCCGTCATCGCGACGGGCGTGTCCTGCAGGCTTTCGGCACGCCTGCGCGCGGTGACGATCACCGACTCGATGGCTTCCGCGTCTTCGGTGCCCGCCGGCTGCGGCGGAGTCTGCGCCGCGCCGACGCCGGTGAACGTGAGCAGGGTGAAAGAAGCCAGCGACAGCCGGCCCGCCTTGAGAGTCCGCGCTTCATTGGCGCGGCCGTATACATCGAACAGTTCCATGAGCCCCCCCGAGTGTAGGAAATGTTGTATGCAACACATACTATTTGTATTGCGGGCCACTTTGCAAGCGCGTAAATTCCACGCAGCTTTTTTTGTCCGAGGAATGAGATGGCGCGAGTGTCGAATCTGAAGCGGCGGGAGCTGCCGGAAGACGAAGCGGGCAGCGAGCTCGCCTTCGCGGAACTGGATGGGTTGCTGGGCTATCTACTGCGCCGTGCGCAGGGCGCCATGCATCGCGATTTCATGGCGTCGGTGGCCAGCTTCGAGCTGACGCAGAAGCAGGCGGCCACGATGTGGCTCATCCAGGCGAACGCCGGCACGTCGCAGGCGGAAGTGGCAGCGGCGCTGGGCATGGACCGCGCCACCATGATGGCGCTGACCGACCGTCTCGAGGATCGCGGGTTCGTGATCCGCAAGCGGTCGTCCGTCGATCGTCGCCGCCAGGAGCTCTATCTCACGCCCTCGGGCCAGAGCATCCTCAAGAAGTGCAAGGCGCGCATCGCCGAGCACGACGAAAAGTTCCGCGCGATGTTCACCGCGTCCGAACTCGCCGCGCTGGTCGAGGCGCTCAAGCGTTTCCAGAATCCCGGCTGACGCCGCGCGCGTCACCGACGAAGGGTCGAACATGTCTTCCAAGATCGTGCGCGTCGAGCGCAATGGCGAGCTGGCGTTGATCGTCGCTCACAATCCTCCTGTCAACACCATCACTGCGGACGTACGCGCCGGGCTGTCTGCCGCGCTCGCGGAAATCCGCGCGGACGATTCCATCCGTGGCGTGCTGCTGCTGTGTGAAGGGTCCACGTTCTTCTCGGGCGCGGACATCGGCGAGTTCAGCGGTCCGCCGCGCGAAGTCGAATACCGGCAGCTCTTCAACGCGCTCGAGGCGCTGCCGGTGCCGGTCGTCGCGGCCATGCACGGCACCGTCATGGGCGGCGGTCTCGAAATCGCACTTGCGTGTCACTACCGGGTGGCAGCGCCCGGCACGCGCTTCGCGTTGCCTGAAGTCACGTTGGGCATCATCCCGGGAGCGGGCGGCACGCAGCGGCTGCCGCGGCTCGTCGGTGCCGAGAAAGCGCTGGAATTCATCCTGTCCGCTAAACCCATTGGCGCGCCACAGGCCATCGAGGTGGGCTTCATCGATGCCGTGGTGGAAGGCGACCTGCGCGAGGCCGCGCTCCGCTACACGCGCGAACTCATCGCGTCGGGCAAAGGCCCACGGCGCACCGGCGAGCGGAAGGTGGACGCCGCCACGGCGTCGGCCGAGCTGTTCGATCGCATGACGGCGCATGCTCGCAAGCTGTACCCGAATCGCAATGCGGGCCTGGTCGCGGTGGAGGCCGTGCGCAGGGGCGCTCAACTCGGATTCGCCGAGGGTCTCGAGCTCGAGACCGCGCTCGTCAACGAGTGCAAGCTCACGCCCGAATCGCGAGGCGCAGTGCATGTCTTTTTCGCCGAGCGCGACAGCCGTCGTGTTTCCGGGCTGCCGGAGGACGCGCCGACGCTGCCGGTTCGAGCGGCCGGGGTGATCGGCGCGGGCACCATGGGCGGCGGCATCGCCATCTGCTTCGCAAACGCCGGAATCCCGGTGACGCTCGTCGATGCCAGCGCTGCGTCGCTGGAGAAGGGCCTGGCGGGCATCGAACGCATCTACCAATCGATGGTCGATCGCGGCCGCCTCACCGACGCGGAGCGGAAGCAGCGCCTCGGATCGATCACTACATCCCTGGATTACCAGTCGCTATCCGGGGCCGACGTCATCGTCGAGGCGGTGTTCGAAGACCTCTCGCTCAAGCAGCAGATCTTCCGCAAGCTCGACGAGGTCGCGAAACCCGGCGCCATACTCGCAACCAACACGTCGACGCTGGACATCAACGAGATCGCAGCGGTGACGAAGCGGCCTGGCGACGTGATCGGCATGCACTTCTTCTCGCCGGCAAACGTGATGCCGCTGCTCGAAGTCGTGCGTACGGATCGTACGTCCGCCACGACGATCAAGACGGTCATGGCGTTGAGCAAACCACTCCGCAAGACGCCGGTGCTCGCCAACGTCTGCTACGGATTCATCGGCAATCGCATGATGGAGGGTTATGCGCGTGAAGCCGAGCGCATGGTCCTCGAAGGCGCGACGCCGCGCCAGGTCGATACCGCACTCGAAGACTGGGGCATGGCCATGGGCATCCTCGCGGTGTTCGACATGGCCGGCATCGACGTGGGCGTGAACGTGCACAAGGCGAACGCCTCGCGGTATCCCCCGGATCCCACCTACTACCAGGCGGATTTCGCGCTGGGTGAGGCCGGGCGACTGGGCCAGAAGACCGGGCGGGGCTACTACCGCTATGAGCCGGGAAATCGTTCGCGCTTCGATGATCCGGAAGCCCTCGAGATCCTTCGCAAGCGGGCCCGCGATCTCGAGGTGCCGCAGCGCTCGCACACTACCGTCGAGATCCAGGAGCGCTGCCTGTTCCCACTGCTCAACGAGGGCTTCCACGTGTTGGGCGAGGGCGTCGCGACGCGCGCCGCGGACATCGATGTGGTCTGGACCTCCGGCTATGGATTTCCGCGGTATCGCGGTGGGCCGATGTTCTACGCGGAGACCCTCGGTCTGAAAACCTTGCTGGACGGCATTCGTCGTTATCGGGAGTTGTTCGGTCCCATGCACTGGCAGCCCGCGCCCTTGCTCGTGGAGCTCGTCGAGCGCGGCATCACGATTGCCGATTGGGAACGCGAACAGCAGGCGAAGAGGGTGCAGTCATGAACGTGAATGAACTGGTTGCCATCGATGTGCACACCCACGCCGAGGTTTCGTGCCGGCACGAACCCGACGAGGAATGGAAGAAGTTCGAGGACGCCTCCGCGAAGTATTTCAAAGCGGGCAAGCGTCCGACCATTGCCGAGACGATCGCCTACTACCGCGAGCGCAAGATCGGCCTCGTGATGTTCACGGTCGACTCGGAGTTCGAGATCGGCGCGCGCCGGATCCCCAATGAAGAAGTGGCGGACGCGGCGCGCGAGAACTCGGACATCATGCTGGCCTTCGCCAGCATCGATCCGCATAAGGGCAAGATGGGCGTGCGCGAGGCGCGGCGTCTGCTCAAGGACGGCGTCATCCGGGGCTTCAAGTTCCACCCGACGCTGCAGGGGTTCTATCCCAACGACCGCATGGCCTATCCACTCTACGAGGTCATCGCGGAGCACAAGCTTCCGGCGATATTCCACAGCGGACACTCGGGCATGGGTACGGGCATGCCCGGTGGCGGCGGCTTGCGGCTCAAGTATTCGAACCCGATCCACCTCGATGATGTCGCGGCGGACTTTCCCGACATGAAGATCATCATCGCGCACCCGTCCTGGCCCTGGCAGGACGAGGCGCTGTCGGTGTGCCTGCACAAGCCCAATGTCTACATCGATCTGTCGGGCTGGTCGCCGAAGTATTTCCCGCCGCAGCTCGTGCAACACGCCAATTCGCAGCTCAAGACCCGCATGTTGTTCGGCTCCGACTATCCACTGATCACGCCGGATCGCTGGATCAAGGATTTCAAGGAAGCGGGATTCAAGCCGGAAGTGCACGACCTGATCCTCAAGCAGAACGCCATCCGGGCCCTTGGACTAGAGCAGACCTGACATGAATGGCGGGGGGGCGAGCTGGACTGCGGATCCATTCGCGACGCAGGTCGATCGTCGCGACGATGGCTCGCTGATCCTGCGGCCGCTCGGATCGCTGGCGCCCACGCCGTCGCGCCTGAGCGATTTTCTCGAGCATTGGGCCAACGCCGCGCCGGATCGAGTCATGGTCGCGCGACGGCTCGCGGATGGTGAGTGGCACCGCGTCACCTACTCACAGATGTTCGCTCGCGTTCTGCGCGTGGCATCGGGATTGATGGACCGCGGCCTGTCGGCGCAGCGGCCGCTGGTCATCCTCTCGGGCAACAGCATCGAGCACCTCACGCTGGCACTGGCGGCGATCTGGGTCGGGATTCCGTATTGCCCCGTGTCACCGGCTTACTCGCAGGTGGCGGGTGAACTGGTGAAGCTGCGCTACGTCATCGACCTGCTCACGCCCGGTATGGTGGCTGCGTTCGACACGCAGCGATTCGAGCGCGCGCTCGCGCGTATCGGCGGAGACGTGGAGTTCATCGGCGACGCGCCGGTGGAAGATCGTAAGGTGTCCTCGCTGTACGCACTCGAGCGCGATGTCAGCAGCGCGGTTCGCGCAGCGCATGACGCCACCCGTGCGGACTCCACGGTCCGGTTCCTGCTCACGTCCGGATCCACGGGGAATCCCAAGGCGGTGATCACCACGCATGCCATGTGCTGCAGCAATGCGGCCATGCTCAGCCAGTCCATGCCCTTCCTCCGGGAAGAGCCGCCGGTGCTCGTCGACTGGCTGCCGTGGAACCACACCTTCGGCGGCAGTCACAATCTGGGCCTGTCGCTGGCGTATGGCGGCTCCTTATATATAGATGACGGCAAGCCCACTCCGGCCGGCATCGCCGAAACCTTGCGCAATCTCGGCGAAGTCTCGCCCACAGTCTATTTCAACGTGCCCAAAGGCTTCGACATGCTGGCGGTGCACCTGCAGGACGATGCGCAGCTGCGCCGCAACTTCTACCGCCGGCTGCGCGCCTGTTTCTTCGCTGGCGCGTCGCTGGCGCAACACACCTGGGACCGGCTGGATGCAGCCTCGCTGCGCGAGCGCGGCGAGCGGACACCGATGCTGTCGGGCCTCGGCGCGACCGAGACCGGTCCATCGGTGACGTTCACCACTCCCAAGGTTGCGCGCAGTGGAGTGATCGGCCTGCCAGCCGCGGGCACCCTGGTGAAGTTGGCCCGCGTCGCCGACAAGCTCGAGATCCGCGTGAGCGGACCGGCCGTCACTCCCGGATACTGGCGGCAGCCGGAGCTCACGAGCAAGGCCTTCGACGAGGAAGGCTTTTACCGCCTCGGCGATGCCGTGCGACTCATCGATCCCGAGAACCCCACCGCGGGATTGAAGTTCGACGGCCGCATCGGTGAGGACTTCAAGCTCGCCAACGGTAGTTGGGTGAGCGTGGGACCTCTGCGCGCCGAGGTGATCGCCGTGTTGTCGCCGTTGGCGCAGGACGTGGTGATCGCGGGACTCGATACCGAATACTGCTCGGCCATCGTCATTCCCGACCTCGCGGCGTGCGCTGGTTTCCTGGGTCTCAGCAAGCTGACCTGGGCGGAACTCTCGCAGAATCCCAAACTCGTCGGCTGGCTGCGGGAGCGGCTCGGAGCGCACGCGCGCGACAATCCCGCCAGTACGCGCTGTATCCGCCGCGCGCTGTGGTTGCCGTTTCCCCCTTCGCTGGATCATGGCGAAGTCACGGACAAGGGCTCCATCAACCAGCGGGCGGTGTTGAACAACCATCCGGGCCTGGTCGATCAGTTGTATGCGGCCGCGCCCGGGCCGCTGGTGGCCGACATCACATCGGAGCACAAGTCTTGAGCAACCCACACAGAGTTCCGGTCACGGTGGCCTTGTGCTTCCTGATCGCGGTGATCGAAGGCTTCGATATCCAGGCCATGGGCGTCGCCGCGCCGCGGCTGGCGCGCGAGTTCGGCTTCCAGCCGCAGCAGATGGGCTGGATCTTCAGCATCAGCAACATCGGGCTCGTGATCGGCGCGATGTTCGGCGGATGGCTGGCCGACAAGACCGGCCGCAAACCGATTTTCATCGCGGCCGTGGCCACGTTCGGCGCATTCACGCTGCTGACCGCGGCGATCGATTCGTACGAGGTGCTGCTGCTGGTCCGGTTCTGCGCGGGCCTGGGCTTCGGGGCTGCCCTGCCCAACATGATGGCGATCGCCGCAGAGATCAGCCGTCCCGAGAAGGCGGCCACCACCGCGGCCATGATGTTCTGCGGCATGCCCGTGGGCGGAGGGCTCTCGGCTCTCGTCACCCAGCTCCTGCCGGCGGATTTCGATTGGCGCGTGTTGTTCCTCATCGGCGGCGTCCTGCCCGTGATCATGGTGCCCGTGTTGTGGCGTCTCATGCCCGAGACGCTGGCGCGCGCCCGCGCGGGCGCGGCGCCGCGTGCCCCCGTGCTGCACGCGCTGTTCGGCGAGGGGCGCGCCGGGTCGACGCTGCTCCTGTGGCTGACCTTCCTGCCGACGCTGCTGATCCTCTATCTATTCCTGAACTGGCTGCCGACGCTGGTGATCGCCAATGGTTTCGATGCCACGACCGCGCCGCGCACGTCGATGGCGTTCAATTTCGGCAGCGTGGCGGGCGCGCTGGCCTTCGGACACCTGGCCGACCGGTATCACTTCCGCTGGCCCATCACGTTCGCTTACCTTGCACTGATCGCCGCGTTGCTCGGGCTGGCGCAGGCGCAGGGACAGGCGATCACCATCGCGTTGAGCGCCGCGGTGGGGTTCTTCCTGCTGGGAGCGAACTACGCGCTGTACGGCGTCGCGCCTATCTACTATCCCGGCGCGATCCGCGGTACGGGCTCGGGCGCGAGTGTCGCCGTGGGCCGCATCGGTTCCATCCTGGGTCCGTTGCTCGCGGGCATCATGATGAGCGGCGGCACCAGCGCCACCGGTGTGGTGTATTACATGGTGCCGGTGGCGGCCGTCGCGGCGGCGGCCGTGTTCGCGCTGAGTTTGCGGCGCGTCTGAAGCTGGGTGCGGCACCCGGGCAGGTGCCCCGTTCCGCAGTACAGGGGCCGCACCTTTTCAGGTGCGACCCCTTTTGCCCGCAAACAGCATTCGAGTCCTGACCCACTGCTTGCGCGCAGGACGTTACTTGCTGCGATCCTCAGAAGGTTCCACTCACCGAGAACGGCTGGCCTCCCGCGGTACCCGTTGCCGTGTACGTGTCGCCCGAGGTCGGATGCGCAGTGCCATTGCCGCTGGTCTGCACAGCGAACGTGCGGCCGGTGGATGCGCCCAGCGTCTGGCCCGAGTTGAGCGTGAAGGTGTACGTCACCGTGCTCGATGTCGCCACGTACGACTGCGTGACCTGTCCGCCCACGGTGTTGTATTGGCCCGAGTAGCCCACGCCCGGCGTGCGCTGAACCACCACCATCACCGTCAGCGCGGTGATGTTGCTGGTGTTGGCGAGCCGTAGCTGCAGCTCGTTGAACCAGGGGCTGTTGGTCGACACCACCGGTGTGGCCGTGACCGCGCCGGTATCACCGCCACCAGTCACCGTGAGTGAGACCGTCGTGGTACGCGATACGGAGCCCGACGTCGCCGTCAGCGTTACCGTGGCTGCGCCGACCGTGGCCGTACCCGACGCCGCGAAAGTAGCCGTCACGCTGTTGCCGGTGGTCGCCGTCGATGGATTGAACGCGACGCTCACACCGCTCGGGAGCCCGCTGGCCGCGAAGCTCACCGCACCGGTGAAGTTGGTGCGATTGATCGCGATGCTCGTGCCCCCGCTGGCGCCACGCGCCACCGACACGGCTGCCGGCGTGCCCAGCGTGAAGTCGCTGGTCGTCGTGCCGTTCACGTTGAGCGTGAGGGTTGCGGTCTTCGACACCGAACCGGAAGTTCCGGTGATCGTTACCGTCGACGTGCCCACGGTCGCCGTGCCCGAGGCCGTGAAGGTCAACGTAGTGGAGTTCCCGGTCGTCGAAGAAGGGCTGAACGAGGCCGTCACGCCACTGGGCAATCCGCTTGCCGAGAACGCAATCGCGCTCGTGAAGCTGTTGCGGACGATGTTGATCGTCGTCGTGGCAGTCGAACCTCGAACCACCGTCACGGCGGTGCCCGTGGAGGAGCCGATTTCGTAGTCACCGACCACGCTCGTCGTCGTCCCGGTCACGGGAGAGCTCGCCGTGGATTGTTTGCCCGACGCATCGAGCGCACGTACCGTGTACGAGTAGGCCGTACCCGCCGTGAGACCGGTGTCCGTGAATGTGAGCCCGGTGGGATTGCCCACCACCGTCGTTCCGCGCAACACCTGATATCCCGTGACCCCAACGTCATCCGTCGAGGCATTCCACGCCAGCGATACGCTGCTCGTCGTCACGCCGGTGACACGGAAATTCCCCGGTGTCGTGGGCGGCTGCGTATCGGGAGTCGAGCCACCCGGTTCATTGCCGAACACCCGCACACCGTTGTCATACAGCGGGATGCGCTGCACGAGCGCGGGCGTGCCGCCCGGCGTGGTGTTCACACCGGTGATCGACCAGTCGTTGCTGGCATCCCAGGCGCCGGAGCTCGCGATGCGGAACTGCACCTCCTTCTTGTAGTGAGGCATGCCGCCCGGGTAGATCCTGGTACCGGTGCAGTTGATGGTGACGTAGTAGACGCTGCCCGCGTGCAGCGCCGGGCCCGAAGGCGCCGAGCACTGGTTGTAGTTGGCGGTCACGGTGATCTGATTGGGCGACACACCGGATTCCAGCGTGAAGTAGTAGCGGAACGAGAGTCTGTCGCCCATGCGCGCGGGCCAGCCGGACTGGTTGTTCACCAGCGCCTTGATCTCCGTGAAATTGGAGCCCGTGGCGTTGATCGCCGCTTCGACGAACATCTCGTTGCCGACGACGGCTTCCGGCACCGGGAAGTTCGCGAGCGGCGTGCCGCCGTACTCCTGCGCCAGCCGCGCCAGCGCGCCCGTGAAGCCCGCGTTGTAGTCCGTGGCGACTTCGTTGTTCACGTAGTTGGTGCGGTCATCGGTGTATGCGTCATTGGCGGACGAAGGTCCGCCTACCAGCGCGCCGTACAACACGTGCCGGCTCTCCACCGGGAACGTGAGCTGGTCCGTCCAGGATCCATGCGCCGTGCGGTGATGCGGGTTCTTCGGCGGATTCGTGCCGAAACCCACCACGTAGCTCGAGTTGCGCGGATTCTGCCCCAGCGCGTAATCGATCTGGCGCTTGGCGAAATCCTTGTAACGCGTCTTCAGCGTCGCATCCGTGATCGCATCCGAATACACGAGCGCGGCGAATGCCGTGTTGGCCGCGTAGCGCAGCGAACCCCACTGGTCGAGCACGGCCTGGCCACCCGGCGAATAGTTCACGCGTGTGCCATCGGCGCCATGCGCGGTGCCGCCCACCGTCCACCAGTTGAGCCAGCGCTGCGCATCCGCATGGTAGTTGGACGCGCCCGTGAGCTTGGCGAGCAGGACGTACGCGCCATAGGACTTGTCGTCCCAGGCGATGGTCCACTTGTACGACTTGAGGGTCGTCTGCTGCTGGTTCGAGAGGTTGGCGTAGTAGCTCGTCGCCTTGTCGAGATAGGCCTGCTCGTTCGTGGCGCGGTACAACCAGATGGCGCCCCACACGAGCTCGTCGTTGTAGCCGCTCCAGGAGTTGTAGAAGCTCGACGCATCGGTGATGCAGTCCGAGTATTTGCCGCGATAGGTATCGGCGAACGTGTAGAGCTGGCGCGCATGGGCCAGGAGTGTGTTCGCGTAAGTCGCGTCCGTCGGCCGGAATGCGATCGAAGCCGCCGCCATGGCCGCCGCGGTTTCACCCGCGAGGTCGGAGCCGGGACACGCGGTCGTGACGCGATACGACGGCCGCGCCATCTGCATGACTTCAGCGGGACCCCACCACGCATGATCCGGTCCGCCCGTGCCGATCTGTCCATAGAGCACGTTCGCGGACGGGTGCGCCTTGATGAAGTAGTCGGTGGCCCACTTCAGTTGATCGAGCGCCGTGTTCAATTGGCCTGTGGCCACATAGGCCGAGCGGTAATCGACGAGGCCCCAGGCCAGCATCGTGGCGGAAGCCGCCATGGGCAGTCCGAACTTCACGTGATCGCCGGCGTCGTACCAGCCGCCCGTCAGATCGAGGCCCACATCGGCGCCATCCTGCAAACCGGAATCGCCGCGCCAGTTGACGCGGTTGTTCGGCGGCAGATCGCCGGAGCGTTGCGCTTCGTAGAAGAACAAGGATTTCTGCAGAGCCTCGGCGTAATTGAAGCTCTGGGCGAGCGCAGCCTGCGTGAACAGCGCTCCTAACAACATGAACATCGGCGCCGCGAGAGCGCGGCGCATCCACATGCGATGAGACATGACTTCCCCCTGTCGAAGTAGGATGAGGGGAGGGCCCGCGGATGCGCGCGTGTCAGGTGAGGCTACATCCCTGTGCCA
>JBKPPO010000029.1:0-1723 GCA_046733635.1 Pseudomonadota bacterium
CTGCGAGACCCGGCACCCCTTCACACGCGTACCTCCGGCGGCGGGTGATACCGCCGCCGGGTTTTGGGAGAGATGGAAAATGAAACCTTTCAGCCTTTCGTCGAAAAAGATGATCGCCCTGGCCGGCATGGCCGTGTTCGCGACGTCGCCCGCGTGGAGCGTGGGTGCTTCTTCGAACGGCCCGGCCTCCGTGCCGCCTGACGTCTTCATGCCGGATCTGCTGGCGGGTGGCGCGCTGGCCGCAGGCTCCGGCGCGATCGTGCCGCTCATGGCGGCCGACTTGCCCGCGCAACAGATCAGCACCATCGACGCCAGCACTCCTTCGAGTGGCGGCGCCGACAAACTAGTCGACGACATCGCGTTCGTCGCGCGCGCCATGCAGAGTGGCCGCCAGGAGATCCAGTCGGTGCGCGATGCGTTGCCGCAGCTTCAGGATCCCGAACTCAAGCGGCTGGCGGAATCGCTGGCCCGGGAACGCGACGGCGCGAACGCCGCGCTCGAGCGCATTGCCACTGCGCGGGAGTGGCCCGTGCCGGCGCCGCCGCGCGCCGACGCGCCGCCCGCGGGTCGCGCCAATGCCGATTTCGATGCCAACTGGACCGACGACATGATCCTGGCCCAGGAGCGTTCGTTGGCGCTGTACAGCGCCCAGGCCCAGGCCGGTGAGGATCGTGAGCTGCGCAAACATGCACGCGACACGCTTCCCCTACTTCAGCACCAACTTGCGGAACTCAGGAGATTGCAGAAATGACCACCACGGAGAACAGCAGGCTGACCATGCGTATCATCAAGTTGTTTGGTATTGCCGGTGTCGCGGTGCTCGTGGCTTCGTACATGGCGGCGCGCATCCAGCGTCGTGATGAAGAAGACCGACGCCGTCGCGATGAACGTATCGAACGCGATCGCTGGGAAAGCGAAGGCGGTGCGAGCCGCAGCGGTCCCGCGACGCAGAGCGCCGTCACCGCGCATTGAGTCGACAGGAATGGGAGACAGCCCGGAAGGGCCGTTTCTCCCCCTTGGCGTTCGTCTGCCGAGGAACGGGGCTCACGCAGCGATGCGTGGGCCCTTTTTGTCGGGAGCCAAGGGCACGCTCCCGCTGTGATCATTTGGGAGGGCCCTCGGGGGCAGGCGCCACGAGCGCCGGCGCCTCCGGCCCGATCAACATCGTCGTCGAGCGCGGCTGCTGGATGCCCGCGCTATCGAACGCATGTTTGAGCCGCATCAGGTATTCCCGCTTCACGCTCGACTGCTCGAGCGCCAGTACCTTGAACCGCGCGCGCAGCGTGATGCCGCGCTCGTTCCAGGCCTCCACACCCGCGATGTCGAGATCCTCGATGATCTTCGGCGCGAACACCGAGTTTGCCCGCAACTGCGCGCCGGTCTCGCGCATGAGATCGATCACGGGCGCGATGTCCTGCTCGAGCGCGATCATCACGTCGACCACCGCGTACGCATAACTGCGGCTCGAGCTCGTGACCACGGCGATCTCGCCATTGGGCACGTAGTGCACGTTGCCCTCGTAGTCGCGGAGCTGCACATACCGCAGCGTGAGATCCTCGACGAGACCGCTCTTGCCGGCGATCGTGACGACGTCGCCCTGCCGGATCTGGTTCTCGGCGAGCAGGAAGAAGCCGCGGAAGAAATCCTTGACCAGCGATTGCGCGCCGAAAGCAACGGCAATACCGGCGACGCCGGCCGTGGCGAGAAACGGCAGGATCGAAAT
>JBKPPO010000030.1:0-2520 GCA_046733635.1 Pseudomonadota bacterium
GCTCAGCGAACTGCTGGCTGCCGCGCGCAAACGCGGCGTGCGCGTATACATCATCTACGACGCCATCGGCTCGCTCACGACGGACCGGGAGTTCCTGGACAGCCTGCGCGCGGCGGACATCCCCCTGTGCAGTTTCAACCCGCTGAATCCGCTCGATGACCGTTTCGCCGGCTTGAATCACCGCGATCACCGCAAGATCGTGGTCGTGGATGGCGAATACGGATTCGCCGGTGGCATCAATTTCAGCCACGCGTATCAGATTGCGTCGCGGCAACTGAAGCGCAGCGGGGGGTTCTCCAAGCAGAAGGCCATCGAGCAGGGTTGGCGCGATACACACATCGGCGTGCATGGCACCGGCGCCAAACAACTCGAGAAGCTGTTCCGCGAGACATGGGTGACCGCGGAGTGCGAAGGCGAGATCCAGCCGGCGTGGAACGAGGCCGCCGTGAGCCGCGGCAACACCGTGGTGCAGATCGTGGCGAGCACCCCCGACGACGAGACCAATCTCATCTACACCACCCTGCTCTCGGTGCTCGCCTATGCGCAGAGGAGCGTTGACGTGACGATGGCGTACTTCGTGCCCGATGACACGCTGGAGGATGCATTGGAAGCCGCCGCACGGCGCGGAGTCCAGGTGCGGATCATCCTGCCGGCGTACAGCGATTTTTCGGGCGTTTTCTACGCCGGCCGCGCTCACTACCAGGAGCTGCTCGAAGCCGGCGTGAAACTGTATGAACTGGACAGCGCCTTCCTGCACTCCAAGAGCATCGTCGTCGATGGCATCTGGTCATCGGTGGGCTCCACCAACTTCGACTGGCGGAGCTTCGTGCACAACAACGAGATCAGCGTCTGCGTGATCGACGAGAAGTTCGCCCGGGCCATGGCAAAGACCTTCGATGACGACCTCAGGGAGTCCCGGGAGATCACGCTTGCGGCGTGGAAGAAGCGTGGACTGAAAGAGCGCCTCAAGGAATGGATGTGGCTGCCCCTGCAGTACTGGCTGTAACGGAAATGGGGTCACTCCCCAATTGCCAGAAAAAAGGGTCAGACCTGCAGGCCTGACCCCTTTTGCCAGCAAATGGGGAGTGACCCCAATCGACTAGCGGCCGTCGCGATCCGAGTCGCCGGGCATCGCCCGCTCGAAGCGGTTCCAGGCCGAACGCACGGCTTCCTTCGCATCCAGCCACGCGAGCTTGGACTTGCCCTTGGCAATGTCCCAGCCGGCCTCGAGGCGGGTTTCGAGGTCCTCGAAGCGCGCGTTCGGGTTCTCCTCGTATGACTTGTGCGCGTAACGGTAGGCGGGATCGTAGTCATCCCAGTTGTAACGCGCGTCGTAGTAAGGCTCGTTCCGCAGGTTGTCGCGGAAATGAGCCGTGAACTTCTCGATGCGGTTCTCGCGTGCCATAGGTTTTCTCCTTGGAAGGTGACTTCCGCGGCTCGCCGCGGATGACCCAGTGTGCAACAGCAGCAGAAATGCAGGAGTCGGAACGCTCCGCGAGGACCTGTAGTCCAACAGCAAACAAGCGCAAAAAATAAACGGGCCGGAGATGTCGCCACCTCCGGCCCGCACGATCTTCAGAGATCCGCTTCGACGAAGCTTACTTCTTGACGTCGAGCTCGTTGTCCACGGACTTGACGTTGTCCACGGCGCGGGCCAGTTCACCCGCCGTCGACTTCGCTTCCGTGCTATCGACGAAGCCCGAGAGCTGCACCGCGCCTTCGCGCGTCTCGACGTTCACCTGGTGCGCCTTCGTGCGCGGATCACCGGCGAGAGCCGCCTTCACCTTCGCGGTGATCGCGGCGTCCTCGACGCGCTCCGATCCCGACGGACCACCGTCGCTGCGGACCGTGAGGTTGTTGCGAACCGCGGTCACGCCCTTGGTGTTCTTCGCGACCTCAGACGCACGGCTCTTGCTCGCCGCGGTGTCCACGAAGCCGTTCAGCTGAACGGTGCCCTTGAACGTCTCCACGTCGATCTGGTGCGCCTTGGTGGTCGGGTCGGCGATCAGCGCGGCCTTCACGCGGCCCGTGGTCACCGAATCATCGACCTGCTCACCGGCGGACTTGGTCGTGCGCGTGGATGCGCAAGCGACCATCGCCATGCTGGCGACCAGCATCACAGCACTGACAAAGCCTTTGGATTTCTGCATATAAACCTCTTATCTCCGAGCCGTATTGGCAATGAAACTGACGATCGCGAGGATCAGGAAGACGAAGAACAGTATCTTCGCGATACCCGCTGCGCCCGCGGCAATGCCGGCAAAGCCGAACACGGCTGCGATGAGCGCGATGACGAAAAAGATGACTGCGTAATGAAGCATCGATATCTCCGCATGTGTTGGCACCACGTCCGGTGCCGGCGAGGCGAATGATGGAGAAGGGCCGCGGGCGGAAATGCCGGTTTTGCGGCGGGAAGCTTGTAGGTGCTGGACGACATTTCTGTAATCCACGGGGATTACAGGCGTGGGAAAGCGGGAGAAAAGGGCTCATCCGCCCTAACAACCGCCCGGCTGGATTGTT
>JBKPPO010000031.1:0-4563 GCA_046733635.1 Pseudomonadota bacterium
GACGAAATGTGAGCCCGGGCTCGCCTCGGTGATCCTGAGATCGAAGCCGCCGAGCAGCTTGCCGTCGGCGTAGAACTTCGTGCTCACGATCTCGCCCGGGCGACGGCCACCGGTGGTGTCTCGCGTCCACCAGGCGGCGACACCTTCGGGTGTCGCGATGGCGTCATAAACGCGGCTCATCGGCGCCTGGATGCCCACGCGGTGCAGGATGTCGTACATGTGCTTCTCCGTTGTCGAGTGAAGAGGCCCAGTCTCCGGGAGAAGCGCGGAGAACCGGGAGTGACAAGTTTGGCGCGATTCGACTAGTTTACGGCCACTCCATGTCCACGGAACCGGAACAACTCAAGCCCGTACGGATCTTCCAGCGGCTCAAGCCCTGGCTCGTTGCGGGGGCGGTGTTGGCCATCACGGCGCTGCTGGTCATCACGCTGCACGAGTTCCTGGCGAACCTGAGTTATCGGGATCTGGTTGCTTCGATCCGCAACACGAGTTCCACGGCGATCGGGCTCGCGGTCCTGGCGACCATCGTGAGTTACGTCTCGCTCACGGGTTACGACGCCTCGTCACTGCGTTACGTGGGTGCGGACGTGAAATATCCCGTGGCGGCGGAGACCTCCTTCATCGCCTACGCACTCGCGAACACCGTCGGCCTGGGCGTGCTCACCGGCGGCGCGGTTCGGCTGCGCCTCTACGGCGCGGCCGGCGTCGAGGCTGGCGCGATCACGCGCGCGATCGCGTTCAACGCGCTGGCATTCACGCTCGGAATCTCCGTGGTGGGCGCGGCCGCGTTGCTCTGGGGCGCCGATCAGGTGGCGCCCGCGCTGCGGATTCCGCCGCTGGCGCTGCAGGCAGGCGCCTCACTCATTTTATTGGTCGCTGCGTTCCTGATCTGGCTGTGCCGCGACGGCCGCGAGCGGCTGCTGTTCGGCCGCATCAAGCTGCGCCTGCCTTCGGCGTCTCTGGCGCTGCAGCAGCTCCTGATCTCGGCCATCGACATCGCGGCCACGGCGGCGGTGTTGTGGTTCCTGCTGCCGGCGGGCTCCATCGATTTCCCCGCCTTCATGGGCTTCTTCGCGATAGCCATCGTGCTCGGCGTGCTGAGTCACGTGCCCGGTGGCCTCGGCGTGTTCGAAGCCATCATGCTGGTGGCGCTGGAAGATCGCGTGCCGGCGGAGGCGCTGGCCGCGGCGCTGGTGTTGTTCCGCGTCATCTACTATCTATTGCCGCTGGCGCTGGCGCTGGGCTTCCTGCTGGTGCACGAGGCGCGGCGCGGGTATCTGAGCGCAGTGACCCGCGCCGCCGTGAGCCTCGCTCCCATGCTGCTTGCCGCGTACACGTTCGTCGTCGGCGTGATCCTGCTCATCTCGGGTGTGACACCGGCCACCGATGAGGCCACCGAACTACTCGCGCTCAAGGTGCCGCTGCCGGTGGTCGAGGCTTCGCACTTCATCGGCAGCATCGCAGGCCTGTGCCTGCTGTTCGTCGCGCGCGGCATGTTGCTGCGGCTGGATGCGGCCTGGTGGGCGGGATTGCTGCTCGGGCTCGTGAGCATGGTGCTGTGCCTGCCGAAGGGCATCGCGATCTCCGAGGCCGTGCTCATCGCCTTCCTGGTGCTGGCGCTCATGCTCTCGCGCAAGGAGTTCACGCGCCGCGCGTCGCTCCTCTCCGCGCCGTTCACGGGCGGCTGGCTGCTGTCCGTCGCCTTGATCCTCGTGGCGCTCACCGGACTCCTGTTCTTCGTCTATCGCGACGTGGATTACACGCAGCAGATGTGGTGGCAGTTCGAGTTCGACGCCAACGCGCCGCGTTCGCTGCGCGCGCTCGTCGCCGTGAGCCTGCTCGCCGGCATCCTCGCGCTGCGCCAGCTGTTGCGTCCGCAGGCCACGCCTTTACCGCCACCGGAGCCGGCGGAGCTCGAGCGCGCGCAAGCTATCCTCAAGCGCCAGCCGAATGCCGACGCCTGCGTGGCGCTCACCGGTGACAAGAGCTTCCTCTTCTCGGACTCCGGCAATGCCTTCGTGATGTACAGCCGGCGCGGGCGCTCCTGGGTATCGCTGTTCGATCCGGTGGGTCCGCAGTCCGAGTGGCCGGAGTTGGTGTGGCGCTTCCTCGAGCGCGCTCGCGAGCAGGGCGGCCGCGCGTCGTTCTACCAGGTGCGGCCGCAGACGCTGCCCGTCTACCTGGACGCAGGGCTGCGGGTGTACAAGCTCGGCGAATACGCCTACGTGCCGCTGCCGGAGTTCTCGCTCAAGGGGAAGGCGCGGCAGGATCTGCGCGCGGCGCTCAATCGCGGCGAACGCGAGAACATGTCGCTCGAAGTGCTGCCGCCGGGCGTGCCCGCGGACATGCTGACGCAGTTGCGGGAGATCTCTGACTCCTGGCTCGCCGAACATGCGGCCGCCGAGAAGGGCTTCTCGCTCGGTTCGTTCGCGGACGCCTATCTACTGCGCAGTCCCATCGCCATCGTGCGTTCCCACGACCGCCCCGTGGCGTTCGCCACGCTCATGACCACGGACGCGGCGCAGGAGGCGAGCGTGGACCTCATGCGGCACGTGCCCGGCGCGCCGAACGGCACCATGGACTTCCTGTTCGCGAAGCTTCTGCTGCATTTCCAGGCCCAGGGCTTCAAGCGCTTCGGGCTCGGCATGGCGCCGATGTCCGGCATGGCGAAGCATCCGCTCGCGCCGCGCTGGCATCGCGTCGGGCGGCTGTTGTTCGCGCATGGCGAACATTTCTACAACTTCCAGGGCCTGCGCGCGTTCAAGGAAAAGTTCAGCCCGGAGTGGGAGGCGCGGTATCTCGCCTCGCCCGGCGGACTCGCGCCGCTGTTCGTGCTCGCCGATGTGGCGACGCTGATCAGTGGCGGCGTGCGTGGCGTCATCACCCGGTGAGCAAGACATGAAAGTGCGTGGCGCAATCCTCGGCGGGCTCGTGATGTTCGTGACGTTTCTCGGCGTCGCCGCGCCGCTGGCCGCGCAGGAGAGACTCTCGCACGGCCGGTTCAAGGACATCTCGTTGTACCGGCCGCAAGGCGAGGTGAAGAGCTTCGTGCTCTTCCTGTCGGGCGACAACGGCTGGGAGGGCGATGTCGCGGGCATCGCCCGAAAACTCGCCGAGCGCGGCGCGATGGTGGCGGGCATCGACACGCCACAATTGTTTGGCGCGCTGGAATCCGACGGAGGCTCCTGTGTATTCCCCGATGGTGACCTCGAGAATCTCGCCCACTACCTTCAGGGCTACGCGAGGTTACCGACCTATCACACTCCCGTGCTGGTCGGCTATTCCTCGGGCGCCACGCTCGCCTACGCGATGATCGCGCAGGCGCCGGCCGGCACTTTCCTCGGCGCGTTTTCCCTGGGCTTCTGCGTGGACCTCGAGCTCGGCAAGCCGCTGTGCCATGGCGAAGGCGTGCACTTCACGAAGCGCAAGGACAGCAAAGGCATGGATCTGCTGCCGGCTCGGGCGGGTGTGGACTGGGTGGCGTTACACGGCTCGCTCGACAGGACCTGCCCGATGCCCGCGGCGAAGAACTTCGTCACGCAGGTACCGAACGCACGCTTCATCGAGCTGCCGAAGCGCGGTCACGACTATGCGCCGTCGGCGGATTGGTTGCCGCAGTTGACTGGGCCTCTGGATCAGATGACGGCCAAGGCCGCGGCGTCCTTGCCGCCACCGCCCGCGAGCCTGGCCGACCTGCCGCTCGTCGAAGTCCGGGCGAAGAAGCCGGGGCCGGTATACGCCGTGTTGCTCTCCGGCGATGGCGGCTGGGCCGGCATCGACAAGGAAGTCGCCGCGGCGCTCGCGGAGAAGGGCGTCGACGTCGTGGGTGTGGACTCGCTGCGTTACTTCTGGAGCGAACGCACTCCGGCGGGACTTGCGAAGGACGTGGATCGCATCGTGCGTTACTACGCCGCGCAGTGGCGCAAGAACGGCGTGATCCTCATCGGTTACTCACAGGGCGCGGACGTACTGCCATTCGCCATCAATCGCCTGCCGCCCGCGTCACGCCGGCTCGTCACGCACACCGTGCTCATGGCGCTGAGCCAGAAGGCCTCGTTCGAATTCCACGTGACCAATTGGGCGGGTGGCAGCGACGATGACGCGCTGCCCGTCCGCCCCGAAGCGCTGAAGCTCAACGCGAGCAAGACGCTTTGCCTGTACGGCAGGGAAGAGATGGCGTCGCTGTGCCCGCTACTACCGAAGACCAGCGTGCAGGCGCGCGCGCTGGCGGGCGGGCATCACTTCGATGGCGAATACCAGAAGCTCGCCGCGTTGATCCTCGAACACGCCGATCAGCGCTGAGTCAGGCGGATCAATGTAGTTTGACGACCGTGACCGACTTCGCCGGCGCAACCAGGTCGGCGACGCCGCGACGCGTCGCGAGTTTCTCCACCGCCGCTGGCGCCAGCGGGTCCGCTCTGTCGAATTCCGGCCTCGCGTCCATCGCAGCGGCGGTGATCACGCGACCGCGGGCTGCCTTCACGACGCGGCCGACGACTTCGATACGGATGTTGGCGTCGCGCCGGGGATCGAGATTGACGACCGACAGCGTCAGTTCGCCTC
>JBKPPO010000032.1:0-19933 GCA_046733635.1 Pseudomonadota bacterium
CACGATGGTATCGTCGTCGGCAGCGTCAGATGTGTATAAGAGACAGCGACAAACCTCCCTACGGCGGCGAGCTCGGCAAGCGTGTCTTCGAGAACGTGTCGAAGGAGGCCTGGCAGCAGTGGGTCAAGCACCAGGTGATGCTGATCAACGAGTACCGGCTGACGCCCGTCGAACCCGCACATCGCAAGCGCCTCGAATTCGAGATGGAGAAGTTCTTCTTCGGCGAGGGATCGACGAAGCCGAAGGAATTCGTGGATCCCACGAAGGCGGGCTGACGCCGGCAAAAAAAACGGCGCAGTTTCCTGCGCCGTCCAGTGAAGGCTGCGAGCGGGGGGGGGGATTGCCCGAAGCCTTTTTCTCGCTCAGAACTTCCCGGACTGGTAGTCCGCGAAGGCCTGCATGATCTCTTCCCGCGTGTTCATGACGAACGGACCGTAACGCGCCACGGGTTCGCGCAACGGACGTCCTGCCACGAGAATCGCGCGACTGCGCGCGGCGCGGCCTTCGAGGCGAACCTCGTCGCCGTCTCCCAGCACCGCCAGCTCCTGCGCGTTGATGGTCGCGGCCTCACGGCCCGCGCCCACGGAGGCGCTACCTTCGTACACGTAGATGAAGGCTGAATGACCCGCCGGTAGCGGCAATGTGAAATTCGCGCCAGCGTCGATACGGATGTCCATGTAAGTGGGCTCCGTGGCCGGCTGCTTCACCGGGCCCACGGCGCCGTCGAGCGCACCCGCGATCACCTTGACGCTGACGCCGGTCCGCTCCACGAGCGGCAGCTTCTCGCCGCCGAACTCCTGATAGTTAGGAGCCGTCATCTTGTCCTTCGCCGGCAGGTTCATCCAGAGCTGGAAGCCGCGCATCTTGCCTTCGGTCTGCTCGGGCATCTCCGAGTGCACGATGCCGCGACCCGCGGTCATCCACTGCACCGCGCCCGGCTCGAGCACGCCTTCATTGCCGTGGTTGTCCTTGTGACGCATGCGGCCGTCGAGCATGTACGTGACTGTCTCGAAGCCGCGATGAGGATGGGCCGGAAAGCCCGCGATGTAATCCTCCGCCTTGTCCGTGCCGAACTCGTCGAGCATCAGGAACGGATCGAGGTCCGGCAGCTTGGGCTGGCCGATGACACGCGTGAGCTTCACGCCTGCGCCGTCCGAGGCCGGCATGCCCTGCAACTTCTGGACGACCGCACGAGTGGCGGTGGGGGTGACCTGCGTTTCAGTGTTCATGGTCGGCCCGATCTGGAGGCAGAAGCCTACAAATCAAGCCGGGTCAGGCCGCCGACCAGGCTCGGATGCGCCGGATCTCCTCGGGCTCCAGGCCCAGCGAGTGCAGGAAGTCCGCATGCGCGGCTGGCATGTTCTTCTCGAAGTTCGCGTGCCATTGGCGCATTTCGTCGTCGCTCATGCCGATGGCGCGAAACATCTCCGTCCACGCCTCCTTCGACAACGCGCGATGCGTGCGCTGCTTCGAGGTCAGCTCCAGCAGCGACAGCACCACGCGTTGCTGGATGCGAAGTTGTGAGACCTGGCGGTTGAGCACGCCGATCTGTTCTTCGAGCACCTCCGCCAGGGGCGTCTGCGAATCCAGCACGCGTTTGATGGTCCGGAGCGCGAGTCCGGCCTGGCGCAGTTCGCAGATGCGGCTCAGTCGGGCGATGGCCTCGGCGCCATAGAGCCGGTAGCCACCGGGTGAACGACCCGAGGGTTTGAACAGGTGAATGCGGTGATAGTGCAACAGCGTGCTGCGCGAGAGCCCGAATCGTTTCGCCAGTGCGGAGATCGTGAGCGCCTCGCTCAATATGCCCGGGGCTGCTTTGCCAGCCATGCGTTCATGCTCCCTTCCCAGTGCGTCATGTCGTCCAGCCATTCGGCATCGGTGGACGCGGCGAGTATTGCGCGAGCGGCTTCGTCGGTGGGTGTGTACGAGTACTCGATGCAGACCGCGGTTGCGCCCTGGTGGTGCCGCCCCAGAGAAATCCGGATCTGCACGATGATGCCGTCGGGTTGGAAGCGCACGAAGCCGACGCGCCTGGAGGGTTCGTGGTCGGTCACGACCCAACGGGTCTTGCCGAGCTCATGCAAGGTTTCGAACACACCGCCGCGCTCGGCCACGCCCGAGGCGGAGTGGATCATTCGGTAGTCCCAGCCGGGTAGCCAAGCCTTCTCGAGCTCGGGGCAGAGGAGGGGAAAGACGACTTCGGGGCTGGCGTCGATGTGCTGGACGTAGGTGCGGATGATTCGTGGCGACAGCGTGGGGGTGGGCATGTGCGGCTCCTCGTGAATGGAAGCTCGCGAGCCTCGGGTGTGAAGCTGTAGACGGGTCAAGCGCTTGCGCGCGGCCGATAGGCGCCCAGGCCGTAAAGGCCCGGAAAATCATCGGTTTGGGGTGGTTCTTGCTTGACGGCCCCCGGGCCGGCCGTTTTAATACGCGCCCCTTCGATCGAGGGGTTCCAATTGTGGCCGGGTAGCTCAGTTGGTAGAGCAGCGGATTGAAAATCCGCGTGTCGTTGGTTCGATTCCGACCCCGGCCACCATTTCAAATGGGGACATTCCTCGTTTTCTAGGAAACGGGGACGCGGCTCAGAGCGTTGCTCTACCAGCGTTGTTGGCCTCACCGCTTCCCCGCCAACAACTGATCCAATATCCCATCCGTCCCGAAGTGCTCCGCCGTCACCTTGTCCCAACTCCCGAACACATCCTCCACCGCCACCAGCTTCACCGCCGGAAACTGCGCCGCATACTTCTGCGCCACCTTCTCATTCCGAACGCGGTTGTATTTCTTCGCCAGTATCTCCTGCGATTCTTCTGTGTAGAGGAACTGAAGATAGGCCGTAGCCAACTCACGCGTCCCCTTCGTCTGCACGACGCGATCCACCACGGCCACTGGAAAATCCACGCGCACACTCTCCGACGGATACACGATGTCGAGCTTCGCCTTCGAATACTCATTGCGGATCGCAATCACCTCGGACTCGAACGTCACGAACACGTCACCGATCTCGCGTTCCACGAATGTCGTGGTGGCGCCTCGGCCGCCGGTATCGAACACGGGCACGTTGGCGAGCAGATCCGCGACCAGCTTCTTCGCCGCCTCCTGATTGCCATCGTTCTTGCCCAGCGCGTAGGCGTACGCAGATAGATAGGTATAACGACCGTTGCCCGAGGTCTTGGGATTCGGGAACACCGGCTTGATCCCCGCGCGCGCGAGATCGTTCCAGTCCTTGATGCCCTTGGGATTCCCCTCGCGTACCAGGAAGACGGGCAGCGAATAATAAGGAGAAGAGTTGTTGGGAAACTTCTTCGCCCAGTTCGCGGAAATGACGCCCGACTTGGCGAGGAAGTCGATGTCCGTGGCCTGGTTGAACGTGACGACATCGGCCTTCAGCCCCTCGGCCACGGCGCGCGCCTGCCGTGAAGATCCGCCATGCGACTGGTGAATCTGCAGCTCCTGCCTCGTTTTCGCCTTCCATGCGGCCTGGAACGCCGGGTTGATCTGCACGAACAGCTCGCGCGAGACGTCGTAGGACGCATTCAGAAGCTCGACCTTGTCGGCGGCGCGGACGCTGGCGGCAAAACCGAAACCGAGCAGGGCGGCGGCCAGCAACTTCACGGGGATTCTCACGGGATCAACCTGGATCAGGAGAGGGGCGGCCAGTCTTCCAAGTCGACTCGGGCGCGACCAATGCACTTTCGGAATGTGAGCAGAGCGCGCGGTTACAATGCGCGCCATGAATTTCGAATGGTTCGGCTACGCCGCGGCTTTCCTCACCACGTTCTCGTTCCTGCCGCAGGCGGTGATGACGATCCGCACCAAGAACACCAAGGGCATCTCGAAAGGCATGTACTTCATGTTCACGATCGGTGTGGCGGCGTGGCTGGTCTACGGCATCGCGCTCGAGTCCTGGCCGATGATCCTCGCGAACACGGTGACGCTGGGACTGGCGTCGACGATCCTCGCGCTCAAGCTTCGCTACGGCTGAGGAGCCTCACTGCAGCGAAGGTTGTTTGATCTCGGCAGCCTTGCCTTCGCGGAACCGCACACTGCCGCCCAGGAATCCCGACTCCCCGATCTCCATCGCATAGAGAACCACGCGAGTACCGTCCTCCGCGCGGGTGGCGTTGGGCTTGCCTAGGGTTTCGATCACTTCGAGCTCGCTCATGCCGAGCTTCAGTGATCGCCACTTGTCGGCGTCCAGCCAGCGAAGGCTGGTGTCCGGCGTCGGTCGCAGTTGGAACGCATCGCCGGCCGGAACGCCGCCCGGGCGTGAGGGTCGCGTGGTCGCCTGGTCGAGCCGCTGGGTCAGCGACAGCACCTGCCGTCTGAGCTCGCGAATCTCCTGCTCGAGGTAGGTGATACGAGGGTCCGAGGCCGCATCGGCGGGCTGCAAGAGCGCGAAGCCGAGCAAGGCGGTGGCGAAGGTCGAAGCAATGATGTGGCGCATGCCATTGGGACGCGCCAGGCGCGCTCGGGTTCCGCTGGCGCAATAAGGCCCTGCCACGCGGGGGGAGCATGGCAGGGCCTGCCCGCGCTACAAGATCTCGATCTGATCGATGTTCGCGAGATCCTGGCCGGTGGACTCGAACCGGATCACATTGCTTGCGTTGTTGTTGAGCGTCACAGCCACGTCCTGTGTAGTCCAGTTGGTCCAACTACCTGTGGGTGCAAAGGTGATGTTCTGCGCGGCGCCATTCACCACGAGCCGCCCGGTGCGATTGGCCGTGGCGCCAAGCGCGAAGCGGATGCGCAGCGTCTTCGAGCCGCCTCCGCGGCCATCGACATTGGCCGACTGCGAGAAGCCGCCGCTGGAAGATGCATTCACATAGCCGCTGCCGTTGAAGCCGCCATTCGTGCTTTCGAACACCGTGCCTCCACCCACCGTTCCCGCTTCGGCCTGGTAAACGTGCGACACGGGATCCGGCGGATTGCTTCCGCCCACGAGCACGATGTTGGGCGTGGGCGGCGTGGACATGCCCGCGCCGATGAAGAAGCTCGGATGTGGCGGCTGGTTGTACGCCACGTTCTGCCACGCAATCGCCACGCGGTACTGCGGATCGTGCAGCAGTGTGTAGATGCGGTTCGAAGCGACATTCGTCGTGGTGTAGATGCGCAGCGCGGAGTTGTCGGATGTGCGCCAGATCACCTCCTCACGCCAGTCGCCCAACAAGTCTCCACTCAACGCCGGTGTGGACTTGGTGCCGTTGTTGGAAACCGCGCCGCTGGCCGTGAGCAGCGTGGTGTCGCCGGCCGTGCCGTACTTCGCGATGTAATTGCCGTCCAGCAGTTCGCGCACCGTGTCCGAGTCCCACCAGGCGAGGAAGTTGGCCGATCCCGGGTTGCGGCCGATGTTCGCGCCGGAGGCATTGCGCAGGAAGGTCATGTTGGGGCCGGAGCCCCAGTATTCCGCACCGGCGTTGCCGGACCAGATGTCCGCGGCAACTCCCCGTCCGGGTCCCTCGGAGCCATTGTTGTTGGGTGTCGCGAATATGCGCGCGCCGGAGCTGGCGTCACGCAGGTCCGCGCCGAGCTGCGAACTCGACTCGTGTATGCCCCAGATCTCGAGCCCCGCGCGCGACGGGATGAAATCGCCGACATGCAGCGCATCGCCATGCCCTAGGCCGCTCACGTACTTGCGAGCGCCGTTGTCGTCGATGGTGGCGGCGCCGAAGATCACTTCGTGCCGGCCGTCGCCGTCCACGTCGGCGATCGAGAGCTGGTGATTGCCCTGGCCGGCATAGGCGCTGTTGCCCGAAGCATTGCTGTCGAACGTCCAGCGTTGCGTGAGCGCGCCGTTGCGGTAGTCCCACGCGACGATCACTGCGCGCGTGTAATAGCCGCGGCTGAAGATGGCGCTCGGGCGCTGGCCGTCGAGATAGGCCACGCCCGCCAGGAAACGGTCCACGCGGTTTCCGTAGCTGTCGCCCCAGTCGCCGACATTGCCGCGGCCGGGTAGATAGTTCGTGGTGGCCAGGATGGCGCCGGTCTGCCCGCTGAACACCGTGAGGTATTCGGGCCCGCTCAGGATGTAACCGCTCGAGTTGCGGTAGTCCGCGCTCGAGCTGCCGATCACCTGGTTGGTGCCGGAGCGCGTCCCGTCGGCGGTCTTGCACATGACCTCGGCGCGGCCGTCGCCATCGAAGTCGTACACCATGAACTGTGTGTAGTGCGCGCCTGCGCGGATGTTGCGGCCGAGGTCGATGCGCCAGAGGCGCGTGCCATTCAATTCGTACGCATCGAGGTATACGTTGCCCGTGTAGCCGGACTGCGAGTTGTCCTTCGCGTTCGTCGGATCCCACTTGAGCACGTATTCGAGCTCGCCGTCGCCATCGAGATCGCCCACCGACAGATCGTTGGGCACGTAGGTGTAGCTTTCGCCCGACGGCGTGGTGCCGCCCGCGGGAATCTGCAGCGGGATGTTGAGGAATTGTTGCGTGGGCGCATTCGCGGGCAGCGTGAACGAAGCGCTCGCCGCCTGCTCCACCCCACTAACTACCGGCCGCACGAAGTACGAATTCGACTGCGTCGCAGGTGCACCGGTGTCAACGAAGTTCGTCGACGCGGTGAGCGGCGTGCCATTGAGCAGCGTCGGTGGGCTGCCGTTGCTCGACCGGTAGAGGTTGAAGGCCGTTCCGGAAGGGTCGTTGCCGAACAATCTCCAACCGACGTACACCTGCGAGCTGCTCGTTCGCACGGCGACCACCCCGCGCGAGAGGCGCTCCATCTGATACTGGGCATGGGCCGCGAGCGGGACGCCGCTCATGGCGGCCGCGACGAGACCGACGCGGAAAATTCCTAACGATTTCATGGGCTCTCCTGAACCTTGGATCGCTGTTGTGGTTGCCCCGCCGCGCATCGGGGCCCGGCGAATATGCGCGAACTGGCAATAACCGGTCAATTGCGGTAAACAATCGCTCAACTTCGATCGCACGCGAACAACACGTGGGGCGATCGGCGGGCAAGAAGGGGCCCGTGTGCATTCAGAGCGCGAGTCCAAAGGGGGAGATTCAATGTTTACGAAAGTTCGTGGTGGTCATCCGCGCTCGCGGGTCGCCGTTGCTGTCGCCATGTGCCTGGGAACGACGATGGCGTTCGCTCAGGAGCAGGACGCATCGCAAGAGTTAGAGGAGGTTGTGGTAACCGGTTTCCGCGGTTCACTCAACACTGCCATCGCGGCCAAGCGCAGCGAGACTGCCGCGGTCGATGTGATCGCTTCCGAAGACATCGGCAAGTTCCCCGACAGCAATCTCGCGGAGTCCATGCAGCGCGTTCCCGGCGTTGCGCTCTCGCGCAGTGACGGCGGCGAAGGCCGCAACATCTCCGTGCGTGGTCTCGGCGCCGGCTTCACCAAGGTCCGCATCAACGGCATGGAAGGCGCCGCGCAGACCGGCTCGAGCGACATCTACGGCGCCGGCAACAACGGCCGCGCGTTCGACTTCAACGTGTTCCCGACCGAGATCTTCTCGCAGCTCGCCGTGCGCAAGACCGCGTCTGCGGACGTGGAAGAAGGTTCGCTGGGCGCCACGGTCGACCTCAAGGCCCCGGGAGTTTTCGACTACAACCAGGACCAGGTGTTCTCGATCACCGGCCGCGGCATCTACAACGAGATCAGCGAAGACGTGGATCCGCGCGTCTCGATGCTCTACGGCAAGAAGTTCGGCGAAACCTTCGGCGTGTTGGCCTCGTTCTCGTTCCAGGAACGCCACACGCGTGAAGTCGGCTACTCCGCAGTGGACATCCTCCACTTCGGCACCAACGCCAACAACATCGGCACGGCGGCCGCTCCGATCCTCCTGCCGTTCTGTACGCCAGTCGGCTGGACCCTGACGGGTGCGAGCCCGGTTCCGGGTACGCGCGGCGCGACGGGCACCGATTGCAGCACCGGCAACGCGCGCACCAGCGACATGGCCGCGTTCATGGAGGTCTACAACCGCACCAACAACGCGATCCGCGACGCCGCTGGCAACCTCGTTCCCGGCGGTGGCGCCTTCCATCCGCGCCTCCCGCGCTACGTGAACTCGGAGCAGGACACGGAGCGTGCGGGCGGCAACATCTCCTTTGAATGGCGTCCCACCGAGAACACCACCCTCAAGCTGGATGGTTTGCTCTCGCGATACCAACAGGAGCGTCGCGACAACTACATCCTGGGTCTGTCCTTCGGCCGCAACCTGAGCAATAACGGCCAGCCGATGGTGTCGATCCGCGACGTCGAGTTCGACGACGACAACTCGATGGTCTACGGCCTGTTCGACGGCGTGGATGTGCGTTCGGAGGGACTGGTCGACCAGTTCGTCTCGACCTTCAAGCAGGGCAGCCTGGACTTCACGCACCAGGTGACCGAGAGCTTCCAGATCCACGCGTACGCTGGCCGTTCGGTCAACGTCTGGGATGGTCCGCTGCGTTTCCAGACCTTCATGGACGCCATCGACACGGACAACTTCTCGGTGGACTTCCGCAACACCGGCGAGATCCCCGTGGTCGGCTTCGGATTCGACATCTCGAATCCGGCCAACTTCCAGTACGCGCCGACTCCGGACGGCAACCAGACCGTGCTCGGCGGCTTCTCGCTGCAAGGCAAGCCGCAGCAGAACATCACCGCCAACAACACGTTCGAACTGGATGGCACCTTCCAGTTCACCGACGCGTGGAAGATGAAGGTGGGCGCGCAATATCGCGAAAGCCATTTCAGCAGCCACGGCGCGAATCCGCTGCGCAACACCACTGTCACGCGCGCGCTGCCCGCGGGTGTGACGCTCGCGGACATCACCACGCAGATCAGCGGGCTCGACGACAAGTTCGGCGCCGGTGCTCCGGCGAGCTGGGCCGCCATCGACCTCAAGAAGTGGCACGAGGTGTTCGACATCAACAGCATCCCGGTGTGTTACCAGGAGTGCGGCGCGGCGCAGAGCAAGATCTTCGAAGACGTCACGTCCGGTTACGTCATGTTCGCCTTCGATTCGGGCAGCGACTGGCGCATCCCGATCCGCGGCGACTTCGGCGTGCGCTACGTGATGACCGACCAGTGGGCGGAAGGCAACGTGGCGCTGCCGGCGCCGGCCAGCTCGCCGTTCACGGCGTTCGGTGCGCTCGGTGAAGTGGAGCGCGACTACTCCGATACGCTGCCGTCGTTCAACGTGGTGTTCGAGCTCAGCGACAACCTTTTGGCCCGCCTCTCGGGCTCGAAGGTCATGTCGCGTCCCGAGCTCGGCAACCTCGCGCCGACCTCCGGCGTGACGGCGACGACCCGCACGGGCAACGTGAACAATCCCTTCCTGAACCCGATCCGCGCGAAGACCATGGACCTGGCGCTGGAGTGGTACTTCTCGGAAGGCTCGCTGCTGTCGGTGGCGTACTTCTACAAGGACATCGAGAGCTTCATCCAGCGCATCACCGAGCAGGTGCCGTATCGGGATCTCGGCCTGCCCGACTCGCTGCTCGATGGAACGCCCGCGTCCCCCACGGACATCTTCACCGTCGGCCGCTTCCAGAACACCCCGGGTGGTCCGCTCAAGGGCTACGAATTGAACGCGCAAGTTCAGTTCAACTTCCTGCCGGGCTTCTGGAGCAACTTCGGCGTGTTGGCCAACTACACGAAGGCCGAAGCGGACATCGAATATTTCATCTCGGCCACGAGCCCGCCCGTCACGGCGGATCTGGTCGGCATGTCGCGCAACACGGCGAGCGGCACGTTGTTCTACGAGAACAACAAGTTCAGCGTCCGCACGACGGCGTCCTATCGTGACCGGTACTTCCGCGCCATTCCTGCCTCCCCGGGCAGCGACGTCCGCGGCGATCTGGCCACGACGTTCGTCGATGCTCAGGCGTCCTGGTACGTGAACGACAACCTGTCGGTCATCCTCGAGGCGCAGAACATCACGGGCGAGCGCAGCACGCTGTACATCGACAACTCGCGTGAAGACACGTTGTTCCAGACCGAAACTGGAACCACATACACGCTGGGTGCGACGTTCAAGTTCTGATCGGCATTCGAGTGCAGAAACGGAAAAGGGGCCGCAAGGCCCCTTTTCTTTTGGCCGTCGGCCAACTACTTCTTCGCACCGTCCACGTTCTGATCCCATCTCCGCGCATCGCTCTTCCCGTCGAGGAACGGCAGCACCGTCGGCACCAGCCGCGGCGAGAAGAAGATGTCGTAATGCGTCGCATCCGGAACGATCGCCAGCCGGTTTTTCGGCATGCTCTCGCGCATCCAGCCCGCGTCGCCTTGGCCGCCGCCGAGTAGTTTGTAGAAGTCGGTGATGTGCTCGAGCCGGTACATGTCGGCGTCGCCGAACACGATCATCACGGGCATGGGCAGCTTCCTGGCGTCATCGGCGTAGTTGTACGGCTTGCGCATGAGATCGCCCATGGCCTGCAGCAGGCGCGGAAAGTCCTCCACCTTGGGGGCGACGGCGGCGTACGACTGGTACATCGGCGTCTCCTTCATGTGCTCCGCGAATCCCGCGTTGAGTTGCTTCTGCTGCTCGCGCATGGCCGGATAGAAGCCATCGTCAGCGAATCCCGCCGAGACGATGGCGAGCCGTCGCACGCGCTGCGGGTGCTGCGCGGCTAGCTGGAAGCCCACGCCGCCGCCAAACGAATAACCCAGCACGTCCACTTGGTCGTAGCCCAACTGCGCGAGCACGGCGGCCATGTCATTGCCGATGGAGCGCAGATCGATTTCGCGCTTGCCGAGTAGCGTGCGTCCGTGGCCTTGCAGGTCCACACCGATCACCGTGCGGCGCTCGGTGAGCGCAGGCATGAGCGGGCGGAACATGTCGATGGAGCCGAGGCCGCCATGCAGCAACAGCAGCGGTTCGCCCTGGCCCGCGATCTCGTAGTAGTACCTGATGCCGTTGGCTTCGGCGTAGCCCGACTTGGGGGCGGCCGCGCCCGCGGGCGTGGCATGCAGTGTCATCGCGGCCAACAGCGTGAGCGCGAACTTGAGCAATCGATTCATGGGCCAGTCCTCTTGAATGGGGGTTCGAGAACTAGCCGAACGGCCGCGTCGGATTTCGACAGCGTTCATGAGGCTGTCGGTTTGACGTTCAGGCTCAGCCGGAACCGGTTGGCCTGGTTCGCCGCGCTAGAAGCGGTAGCTCAACTCCGCGAACACCGATGCGCTGCGGCTGCCTTCGATGTCGGGGCCGGTAAGTGGTGAGGCCACTTCGAAATAGCCCGTGAGCTCGGCGCCTTGCAGCGCGAGGCCCAGGCCGGCGGTGGCCGCGGAGTCGCGGCCGGGCCGATCGCGCTTCCAGGCGGCGCCGATGTCATAGAAACCGTAGGTGGACAGGCGGCCCGCAAACGACTCCGTGTCCACGAGGTCGCGGCGCAGCTCGAGCTTTCCGCCGAGACCGCGATCGCCCGCGATCTCCGCCACTTCGAAGCCACGGCCGAGCCGGTCACCGCCGATCTTGAAGCGTTCGCTGTCGGGCAGCACGTAACCCGAGGTCTGAGCGAACGTGTCGAGCCGCAACGACCAGCGCTCGGCGAACTTCCGATAGGCCGTGGCCTGCAGCAACGTGACGAAGAAATCCGCGCGTCGAGGGTCGCGGGTCAGGTCGGGCGCGTGGAGACGCGCGCCGAAGCCATCAAGGCCATGCCGCACCTGGAGATTGGCGGAGAACTGCGTGGCGCCAGCACGCCAACCGGCGCGCAGCGCGGTCTCGACGATGCGCAGGCTGTCTTCTCGCACGACAGCGCCCCGGCGATCGATACGCAGGTCGTCGGCTTCGAATGCCGCGCTCAAGGTCAGGGTCGATGCCGAGTCCTGTCGCAAAGGATGCGACACGCGCAGGGTTGTGCGTTCCCGCGCATATTCATCGGGAAGATTCACCGGCGACTCGTTGGGCGCCGATCGCGACGTGAACAAAAGCAGGTTGCCACGCGTGCCGGAGGAGTTCAGCGGGCTGTCGAAGAACAGTCCACCGCCCAGGTATTCCGAAGGATCGGTCGCGGCCGCGAAGATGAGGCCCGTCTTCTCGCCGCGGCCGAACAATCCGTTCGCGAACACCTGGCCCAGCAGGAAGCCCGGTCCCACCTGGTCCGTGCCGCGATTGTTCATGCGCACCACGCCATCGACGGGTGAGAAGTCGGCCTTCACCACGAGCTCGAATGCGTTGCGGACGTTGGCATCGCGGCGCGTGGTCGCGGAGATCGCGAGGCCCGCGAATTGACGCATGTCGCGCAGAGCCTGCGGCACGTCATCCCGGCGCAACGGCCGGGACTTCTCGAGACGATCACCCACACGCCGGAGTTGCTCGCGCAGATTGCCGGCGTCGCCTTCGATCACCACCTGGGTCACCTGGGCTTCATGCACCTTCACGCGCAACACGCCCCGGTCGGCGAGCGCGCCATCGAGGATCACCTCGGGTTTCACGTAGCCTTCGGCGAGGTACAGGGCGGCGATCGCGTCGACGATGCCGCTCGCCTGCTCGCGCGTGATGGGGCGGCCGAGTCCCGCGCTGTAGGTGTCGAACAGCCGGGGCGCGCCGAAGACGCTCGAGCCTTCGATCACGACGGTGGTGAGCGTCGCCTTGGTAGTTAGAGCGCCCGCGCCGGGGGCGATCGCGGCGCCGGGCGACCCGGCGTCAGCGCTGGTTATGACAAGCGCCGCGGCCAGGGTGCGCCAGCAGGTTTTTCCGGGAGATCTGGCGCGGTTTATTGTCATCACGAAGTGTGCTGGCCGTATCGGAACAGAGCGGGCGCGCATTCTCCACGTCGGACACTCATCGCGCTGGGATGCGACTCACATTGTCTCCGCCGTCCTCCTAGTAGGATTTCCCGTACTCGATGAAGGGGATCTCCCGCCCATGTTCGACAATAACCATAATGCGCCGGCCAAGCCGGTAGTTAGTGGCGTGCGCGTCTGGCTGCTGGCGCTCGCCGCCTTGTTCGCCATTCCCGCGTTCGCCGTGGACGCCGGCGACATCACCGTGGGCAGCCTCAAGGGCGAGGTGCAGGTCACGATGAACGGGGCCGCGCACAAGGTGCGGGTGGGCAGCGTGTTGTCCCTGCCGGCGACGGTTCGCACGGGCCGGGATGGCGCCATCGAACTGCGTCAGGGCGCGACCACGTTGTCCGTCGGTCCGGACACGTTGCTGGATTTCCCCGCGCTCGAGAAGCCGGGCGCGCCCATCGATCGCGTCATCCAGCCGCGCGGCAACACCTTCTATGACGTCGGCAAGCGCGAAGGCCGCAAGCTGCGCGTCGAAACGCCCTATCTCGTGGGAGTGGTGAAAGGCACACAGTTCAACGTCGCGGCCCAGGATGAATCCACCGCGATCTCGCTGTTCGAAGGATCACTGGAGATTCGCGCCACCGACGACAGTGCGGTCGTGGACCTCGAGGCCGGAGAGATCGCTACGCGCCGCCGCGGCGACAAGACCATCAACGTACTCAAGATGGACGCCGGCAAGGCGCCCGCTCCGGGCGACCGGCCGCGTGCGAGTGCGAGTGGTGAAGGCAGCGGTCCGGCCGTGGCCGCGTTGTCGGGAGCGCATGCCGAAGAGAGCGGTCATGCATTGATCGATCATTCCGTTGCGCGTCCCGAAGCTGCGATAGCGGATACACGCGCGCCGGCGCCGGTCGCCGTGGATATGGGCGGTCTGGATGCCGCCGCGGACAATGCCGGGAGCGCGGCGGGCAACGACTCCGTGAATGCGGGTCCGGGCCTCACGGCCGGCAATGCCGATGTCGGCGTAGTCGCAGGCGTGAGCCTCGGCTCCAGTGTCGACGTGAACGCGGGCGCCAACATCGGTCCCGTGGACGCGGGTGTGAACGCCGGCGCGAGCATCGGCGAGAGCGTCGAGGTGAACGCCGGCACAACCATGGCCGTGGGCAGCGCGGTCGATGCGGGAGCCGATGTCGCCGCGAGCCTCGGCGCGAACGCAGTGACGGTGGATGTATCCGTCAGCACGGGCGTGGACACCGGCGTCGCGGCAGCCGGCGCGGACACCAGCATCTCTGTCGAAGTCGCGCCGTCGGGCGTATCGGTCGACGCCGGCATCGGTGCGCAGATCGACGCGGGTCCCGCGGCCGTGGACGTGAGCGCGGGCACCGGCGTGGATCTCGGCGGATCCGGCCTGGCGGTCGACACGGGCGTCTCCACGGCGATCGATGCGGGCCCGATCAACGCAGGCGTGGATGCGGGCGCCAGCATTGGCGTTGGCTCGGATTCGGTCGGCGCATCGGTCGATCTCGGCGCCGCGGTAGGTAGTGTGGCTCCGGTCATCGATGCCGGCATCGACACCACGGTCAATGTGAGCACGGGCGCCGTCGATCTCGGCGTCAGTGTGGGCGGGCTCGACGTGGGCGTCGGCCTGGATCTCGGACTCGGCGACAACGAAGACGCCACGGACACGGAAGGTTCGACGACGGATACAGCCACGGATACCGGCAATACGGGCACCGTTGACGTCGGGGGTTTGCTGGACGGCCTGTTGCGCCGCCCAGGTAGAAAATGATCGGCGGCCGCCGTCGGGGCTGGTGGCTGATCGCACTCGCCGTCTTCGCGCTCGTCGCGGGACTGCGAGTGGTCGGCGCGCTTCAGCCGCTCGACGACGCGTATGGCGACCTGCGCGCGAAGGCTGCGCTGCATGAAGTGCGCTCGGACATCGTCATCGTGGGCATCGATGCGGCGAGCATCGCGTCGCTCGATCAATGGCCCTGGCCGCGCCGACACCATGCCGCGCTGATCGAGCAACTTGCGCGCGCGTCCCCGCGTTCCGTGTTCCTCGACATCGACTTCAGCTCACTGTCGAATCCTCTCGACGACGCCATGCTCGAGTCCGCGCTCGCGAGGCCGCGCGACTTCCCGATCACGTTGCCGCTCTTCTTCCAGAACACCACGGGCGCCGACTCCTCGGAGTCGATCAGCGAACCGCGCCTTCGCTTCGCGAAGAGCACCGATGTCGCGGTCGTGAACACGAAGCAGTCGAGCGACGGCCGGACTCGAACCTGGCGCACTTCCTGGACGCTGCGCGGGCAACGCGCGCCCAGTGTCATCGATCCGCAGCGCCGCCTCGCAGACGACCTGGACGTGCCCATCGATTTCTCGATCTCGCCGTCTTCGTTCGTCTTCGTCTCCTATGTGGACGTGCTCGAAGGCCGCGTGCCTCGGGAGACCTTCGCCGACAAACGCGTATTCGTCGGGGCAACGGCGATCGAGTTGGGTGACATGCTCGCCGTGCCGCTGCACGGCGCCTTGCCCGGTGTCGTCGTGCAGGCGTTGGCGGCCGAGACCGTTCACCGTGGCGCCCCGCGCGCGCCCGGCCTCTGGTGGTCCTTGGGATCGCTGGCAGTCTTCTGCGTGGTGAGCGCGATGCTGTATTCCTCGCGCTGGAATCGGAATCTCGGCATCGCGCTGCTTTCGCTCGCCGCGATCGCGGGCGTTTCCTGGTACGCGTTCCACTCGGCGCGCTGGATGCTCGAAGTCGCCGCGCCCGCTTTGGCCGTGGTGCTGCTGTTCGTGATCGGCACGGTGCGTTCGCTCGAGAGGCAGACCTGGCGCACCTTGACGTATGCCATGGGCATGCGCCGCCGCGACGCGTTGCTGAAGAGCATCGTGCACTCGTCGACCGACTGCATCGTCTGCGTGGACGAGGAGGGCGTCATCAAGACCGCCAACCCCGCCGCCGCAAAGCTCTTCGAGTGCCCGGTGTACGAGCTCGTCGATCAACGCATCTCGAAATACATCACGCTGCTGGCCGGAGACGCGCCCGAGGCGCGGCTCGGCGCGCTGCATGGCGAGATCCGGGAGTGCGACGCGCGCACCGCGCGGGGCGAGGTCTTCCCGGTGGAGATCTCCGTGAGCCGCGTGCGGCTCGCCGAGAAGATGTACACCGCCATCGTGCGTGACATCCGCGAGCGTCGCGCGCAACAGCGTCGTCTGCAGCACCAGGCCACCCATGATTCGCTGACGGGTCTGCCCAATCGCGCGGCGCTCATGACGCAACTCGACTCCGCGCTCGGCCATGCGGGGGCAGGTTCGCTGGCCGTTCTCATGCTGGACCTCTCGCGATTCAAGGAGGTGAACGACACGCTGGGCCACAACGTCGGCGATCGCGTGTTGTGCGAAGTCGCGCAGCGTTTCGCGCAAACGCTGGCGGGCCACGGCGGGAATTCCTTCATCGCGCGGATCGGCGGCGACGAGTTCACCGTGGTGCTGGACCAGCCCGAGTCGCCGGAGGCCATCGCGGATTTCTCGCAACGGATCGCCGACAGCCTGCGCAAGCCCATCGACGTGGCCGGCATTTCCATCGAAGTCGGCGTGAGCATCGGCATTGCGCGATTCCCGCAGGATGCGGGCGATGCCCAGTCCCTGCTGCGCCACGCGGACGTCGCGATGTACGTGGCCAAGCGCCGAGGAGCGCCGTTCGAGTACTACGACGCCGCGCACGATCAGAACTCCGTACGCAAGCTCGCCATCGGCGGCGAGCTGCGCTCCGCCATCATCGGCCAGCAGCTCGAAATGCACTACCAGCCGCAGGTCAACCTGCGCAGCGGACTCGTCGAGAGTTGCGAGGCGCTGGTGCGCTGGCGGCATCCCACTCGCGGCATGATCAGTCCCGACGAGTTCATCGCCATCGCCGAGTCGACGGACCTGATCCGGCCGCTCACCGAGTGGACCTTGAGTAGCGCGCTCTCGCAGGTGCGCGCATGGCGCGACCGCGGCGTCCATTTGCGCGTAGCCGTGAATCTTTCGGCACGCCTGCTGCAGGACACGGAGTTCCCGGCGAAGCTGCGCGAGCTGCTCGACGCTTCCGGCGTCGCGGCCGCGTCGCTCGAACTCGAGATCACGGAGAGCGCGATGATGATGGATCCCGCACGCGCGCAACGCGTCGTGCAGGCCATCGACAAGCTCGGCGTGTACATCTCCATCGACGATTTCGGTACCGGATATTCGTCACTGGGTTACCTCCGCGATCTGCCCGTACACGCGCTGAAGCTCGACAAGTCCTTCGTCATGGGCATGCGGGCGAACAGCGAAGACCGGGTGATCGTGGAATCCACGGTGAAGATGGCGCACGCCCTCAAGCTCGAGGTGGTCGCCGAAGGCGTGGAAACGGAATGGGATGCGCGCTTCCTCGCGGCCGCCGGCTACGACTATGCGCAGGGATACCGCTATTCGCGCGCACTGCCTTCCGAGGCGTTCATGGCCTGGGTGGTGGAGTTCAACGCCACCGCGCTCCTGACTACTCCGTCACTGGAACTCGGGCACCCAGCCGAATCCGAGCTGAAAGCCGATGTCGGGAGTGTTGTTCAGGTTCTGAAGATTCTCGGTGACCGCGAATGACACGATGGCGTTGTCGAAACGGTGCCGCACTCCAAGGCTGAGCTGGTACTTGTCCTTCAACAGCTCGTCCAGATCCGTCTGCTCCCGCTTGTACACGCTCTTGCTGGCATAGGCCTGGAGGTTGACGTTGGTGCGCGCCGTGAACTGGCATTCCCAGCCAACGACTATGGTCGGCACGATCTGCGAATCCTGCGGCGAGGGCGCGTCCTGTCCCGCGTAGTAAACCGCCGCCAGGTCCACGTGTACGGCGTTGCGCGCGCCCAGCCGGCGTAGTGAGGCCTGGAAGCCGTAGTCGCTCTTGCCCGTGGAGAGCAGCGGCCGCTCGCCATCGAGCGCGACCTTGCTGGCGACTTCCATGGACATGTTCCAGCCCTTGGGTAGTTTGATGCCGGAGTAACGCAGGCCGATCGTCGGATCCAGGAAGCCTTGCGACTGCGGCGGATCGAGCAGCACCGTCTGGGTGTTCTTCAGATCGTAGATCAGGTTGGTTCCGTTGCGGTCCAGCGCGTGGCGGCCGAACGTGCTGAATCCGAACGCTTCGTGGAATTCCTCGATGCCCGAGTCCATGAACCCGCCGTGATACGACACCGCGGTGGCGATGGCGTACACGCTCCACTGACTGGAGAACTTGTAGTGCACGGCCACGTCCAGCGTCGCGGACTCGAGGTCCAGCAGGTAGTTCTCGCCGGGCAGGTCGCGGATGGTTTGAACGAAGTCCGCATCGACGGCACGTCGTTGCCCCGTGGCTTCCAGGCCCTTGAGGTAGGTCTCCACGTTCCTGCTGAGCGCCCAGGTGTTCTGGTAGCCGAGTTCCGCCTCGAACGCGAAGCTCCCGGGCTCGATGCTGATGGCGTGCGCGGGGCGCATGTCGAGCCGCAGGAACCCGAACGGGGTGAGGTCGCGCGATCGGAGCATGCCGTAGAACCGGCCGGATTCGGCGTGACTGATTCCCGTGGCTCCGAACAGCATCACGGCGATCACCGCGCAGGACCCCCTCCTCTTGCTGAAAAATTCCCGAGCGGCTCGCATTGTTCTCATCACCCTGGTTGCCGAAACGGGCGTCATCCTCGGTGACGTCACGGCTTGCCGCAATCACCCGAAGGAGTCCCTCCCCCCGCGCTGGTCCGGGCAAAGACCATGCACCAGGGAATGGCGTCTCTTCGGTGCAACACCTCCCGCATATTGGCGCTTTGTCAGCATTTTCCCGGTAGCGCTGTCACCACAAAGAACTTCCCTTTTCCATTACCTGGGCGTACATATGCCAGCACTTCGTCGCAGGGAGGGGGAGCGGCGATCCAACCATCTAGGGAAGGTCTACGAATGAAAAAGCAATCCTTGCGTCCTTTGCGGCCCGTTCTCGGGACAACGCTCGCGATCCTCGCGGCGCCCGCATACACCCAACAGACGGAAGACGAAACGCAAACCGTCGTCGTCACCGGCACCCGCATCTCGCGACCGTCGGACTTCGGCGCGGCTTCGCCCGTCGACACCATCGATCGCACCAGCATCGAGAAGGCCGGTTACGCCAACCTGCAGCAGCTCATGGAGAAGCTGCCTTCGAACGGCAACGGCGCGTTCTCCACACGCGGCAACAACCAGGACTCCACGGCGAACGGCGCCGCGTCCATCTCACTCCGCGGCCTCGGCGCCGACGCCACGCTGGTGCTGGTCAACGGCCGCCGCGTCGCGATCAGCGCGTTCGCCGAAAGCATCACCACCAACTTCGTCGACATCAACGCGATTCCCGTAGCCGCTATCGAGCGCGTCGAAGTGCTCAAGGACGGCGCCTCGGCACTGTACGGCTCTGATGCCGTCGCCGGCGTGATCAACATCATCACGCGCAAGGACTACGAAGGACTCGAACTCGCGGCCCAGTACGGCAACACCACCGAGAGCGGCTACGACGAGCAGAACTTCTCGGCGGTCTGGGGTTTCGGTGACGAAGACAGCAACGTCACCTTCATCCTCGACTACTTCAAGAACAGCACGCTCGCGAACATAGAGCGCGGCACGCTGGGCAGCGCCAACCAGACGGCGCGCGGCGGCGAGGACTTCCGCTCCTCGCGCGGCTATCCCGGCCGCTTCGTGGTCGACGGCACCATCCTGCGCGACCCGGCCTGTCCTCCGGGCAGTACCGCCGGCCAGACCTGCGTGTACGACTTCGGCATCTGGAACCTGCTGATCCCGGAAGCCGAGCGCAGCGGTCTGCTCATGACGGCGCACCAGGACTTCGGCTCCGGCGCGCAGTTGTTCGTCGAGCTAGCCGCGCAACACAACAACTCCATCGCGCAAGGCGCTCCGACGCCTCTCGATGAAGGCGCGGGTATGACGGTGCCGATCACGCATCCGAACGAGCCCTACAACGCGACCACCTCCATCGCGATCAGCCGCTATCGCACCGTCGACGCCGGCGCGCGCCAGTGGGACATCGAGACCGACAACCTGCGAGGTGTCGTCGGCTTGCGCGGCAAGTTCAGCGAGTGGGACTGGGAAGTCGCCGTGCAACGCGCGCGAAGCGAATCCGAACAGACCGGCGACCGCACTCAGGGCTGGGTGCGCACGGACTTTCTGCAGCAGCAGATCAACCTCGGCGCGTACAACCCGTTCGGCGCCACGCAGAATCCGCAGAGCGTGATCGACCAG
>JBKPPO010000033.1:0-2669 GCA_046733635.1 Pseudomonadota bacterium
GTGGAAGCCATCGCGCGCATGCATCGCGCGCTCTGGGAATTCCGCATCCGCGGTGTGGCGACGAACCTGCGTTTCCTCGACCAGGTGATCACGCACCCCAAGTTCGCGCACGGTGAATACACCACCAAGTTCATCGACCAGACGCCCGAGCTCTTCAAGTGGGAGAAGAAGCGCGACCGTGCCACGCGCATCCTCTCGTTCATCGGCGACGTGATCGTCAACGGCAACCCGGAAGTGAAGGGCCGCATCAAGCCCAAGCAGATGACGCTCGCGCGGCTGCCCAAGGGCAACGTGTCGAAGTCGCCGCCGCCGGGAACGAAGCAGAAGCTCGACGAGCTCGGCGCTGCCGGCTTCGCGCAGTGGATGCTCGCGCAGAAGCAGGTGCTGATCACGGACACCACGATGCGCGATGCGCATCAATCGTTGTTGGCCACGCGGATGCGCCAGCCCGACATGGCCGCCATCGCGCCTTACTACGCGCACATGCTGCCGCAGCTGTTCTCGGTGGAGTGCTGGGGCGGCGCCACCTTCGACGTGGCGATGCGATTCCTCAAGGAGGATCCGTGGTCGCGCCTCGAGCAGTTCCGCGCGTTGATGCCGAACCTGCTCCTGCAGATGCTGCTGCGTTCGTCCAACGCCGTGGGCTATACGAACTACCCGGACAACGTGGTCAAGGCGTTCGTGAAGCAGGCGGCCACTTCGGGCATCGACGTCTTCCGCGTGTTCGATTCGCTCAACTGGGTGGACAACATGCGCGTCGCGATCGACGCGGTGGTCGAGACCGGCAAGCTCTGCGAAGCCGCGATCTGCTACTCGGGCAATCTCTCCTCGCCGCAGGAGACCAAGTACACGCTCGACTACTACCTGGAGATGGGCCGCAAGCTCAAGGCCGCGGGCACACACATCATCGGCATCAAGGACATGGCCGGTCTCTGCCAGCCCAACGCGGCGTTCACGCTCGTGAAGGCGCTCAAGAGCGAGCTTGGTCTGCCCGTGCATTTCCACACGCACGATACTTCCGGTATCGCCGCGGCCAGCGTGCTCGCGGCCGTGGCTGCGGGTTGCGATGCCGTGGACGGCGCCATCGACGCGATGTCCGGCTTCACCTCGCAGCCCAATCTCGGCTCCATCATCGAAGCGTTGCGCTTCAGCGAGCGCGATCCCGGCATCGATCACGCCGCCGTGCGCGCCATCTCGATGTACTGGGAGCAGGTGCGCAAGAACTACCTCGCGTTCGAGAGCGACATGCGCGCGGGCGCCTCCGAGGTGTACGTGCATGCCATGCCCGGCGGCCAGTACACCAATCTCAAGGAGCAGGCGCGATCCGTCGGTCTCGATGATTCGCGCTGGCCCGAGGTGTCGCAGGCCTATGCCGATGTGAACCAGATGTTCGGCAACATCGTGAAGGTCACGCCGTCGTCCAAGGTGGTCGGCGACATGGCCATCATGATGGTGTCGTCCGGCCTCACGCGCGAGCAGGTGCTGGACCCGAACTACGAAGTCGCGTTCCCCGAATCCGTCGTGCAGATGATGCGTGGCGATCTGGGTCGTCCCGAAGGCGGCTGGCCGGAAGGCATCCAGAAGAAGGTGCTCAAGGGGCAGAAGCCGCTGGAGCAGCGCCCGGGCGCCACGATGGCGCCGCTGGATCTCGTCGCCGAGCGGAAGAAGCTCGACGAGAAGTTAGGCCGGCCGGCGACGGACACGCAGTTCGCGTCGTACCTGATGTACCCGAAGGTGTTCCTCGATTACGCCAAGGATCGCGCCGCGTTCGGCGACTGCGCCATCCTGCCCACGCCCGTGTTCTTCTACGGCATGGAGCCGGGTGAAGAGGTGTCCGTCGACATCGAGCGCGGCAAGACGCTGATCGTCCGTTTCGTGGCGGTGTCGGAAGTGCGCGACGATGGCACGCGCCAGGTGTTCTTCGAGCTCAACGGTCAGCCGCGTTCGATCGTGGTGACCGACCGCTCGCAGGTAGCCAAGCGGCCCCCGCAGCGCAAGGTGGAATTCGGCAATACCAAACACGTCGGCGCGCCGATGCCGGGCACGATCGCCACCGTGAAGGTGGCGGTGGGCGCCAAGGTTCAAAAGGGCGAGCTGCTGCTCACGATGGAAGCCATGAAGATGGAGACCAGCGTGCGGGCGGAGGCGGAAGGTACGGTGGCGGAAGTGCTGGCGAAGCCGGGGCTGCAGGTGGACGCGAAGGATCTGCTGATAGTGCTCAGCTGATCAGGCAGGGAGTTCTCAGCGCAATGGACCCCGTCCGCCGCCGCAGTCTCCCGTCAGACCAGGAGCACCTTCGCATCCACGCCGAGCGACGAGAGCTGCGAGCGGATCTCCTTTTCGTACGCGGGATTCATGACGACCACGGTCTTCACCTCGGGTACGGATCGCAGCCACTCGGGAGCATGGATTTGAACTCCACTCACCGCGGCGAACTTGCCCTGCTTCTTGGGGTTGATGTCCACACCGCCCAGCAATCCCGGCACCAGCACGTTGAAGATCACACCTTTGGTGGCATGCCCCAGGTCACCGTCGGTGAGCCGCTGGTGAGCGCACGGTAGCGCGAGAACTCCTGCTGCTCCTGCTGCGCGTAACGCGCGCCGCGGTCATTGGCGGGGGTGGGCACGGCAGCGTCCGGATCGCCCATCGAACACAGCGCCCACTGATAT
>JBKPPO010000034.1:0-2099 GCA_046733635.1 Pseudomonadota bacterium
ACCGGTGTTACGGCCTTGAGAGGGCCATGTCCTGGGCCTCTAGACGAAGGGAGCGTCTATATCGGCGGGTCCAGAATCGAGCGCGGTAGTATATGCGCCGCTTTTCAACTGCCAAGTGGAACTTTCAAGTCTTGAACGACCTGTTTCCGAAGGACGATGGGCAAACCGTGGCGGCCCAGCGGCCGACCGCACGCGTCATACCCCGTCCCGATCACACCATATCGCGGTCCGCGATCTCCCCAAATGCGTTGCGAGTGCTGTATCGACTGCGTGAGGCGGGGTACGAAGCCTTCCTCGTCGGCGGTTGTGTCCGCGACCTGCTGATCGGCATCACGCCGAAGGACTTCGATATCGCGACCAGTGCCTTACCGGAAGAGGTAAAGCGAACCTTCCGCAATTGCCGGCTCATCGGCCGCCGCTTCCGCCTCGCGCATGTTTTCTTCGGCCGCGAGATCATCGAGGTGGCGACGTTCCGTGCGATGAGCGCGCCCGAGGTCGGCGCGGAGCCGATCGAAACGGCCGTACCGGATCTCGACGATGACGAATCGGGTGAAGACCTGATCGACGTGCTCGACGATGAGCTCGATGACGACACCGACGAGTCCACGGTGCTCGCGGAAGCCGGCTCGCATCGCACGGGCATCCATGGCCACACGCCGATCGTCGAGCGGGATCGCTCGCGCCACGCGGGCGCGGGCAATGACGACGATGAAGATCGCGTCACCGACGAACACGGCCGCATCCTGCGCGACAACGCCTACGGCACCATCGACGACGACGTGTGGCGCCGCGATTTCACCGCGAACGCGCTCTACTACAACATCGCCGACTTCTCGATCTGGGATTACGCCGGCGGCGTCGAGGACATCCAGGCGCGCCGCCTCAAGCTCATCGGCGATCCGGTCACGCGATATCGCGAGGATCCGGTGCGCATGCTCCGGGCCGCGCGATTCGAGGCGAAGCTCGGCTTCACGCTCGACGGCGAGACGGGCACGGCCATCGGCGAGCTCAAGGAACTTCTGGGCAGCGTACCGCCCGCGCGTCTCTTCGACGAGACGCTGAAACTGTTCCTCACGGGTCATGGCGCCATGAGTCTCACCGTGCTGCAGCGCCACGGCTTGTTAGGCCAGTTGCTGCCCACCGTGGCGAACTACCTGGAGCGCCACCCCGAGGGTCCGGTCGCGAAGCTGGTCCGCCAGGGACTCGCGAACACCGATCAACGCGTGGCCGCCGGCAAGCCGGTGACACCCACGTTCCTGTTCGCGCTCCTGCTGTACGGGCCGTTCGCGGAGATCATCGAGAAGCAGCCGCAGGAGAAGTGGCACGACATCGGCACGATCCTCGATTGCGTGGACCGTGCGGCGCGCCAGGCGCAGGGCCGTATCGCGATCCCGAAGCGCTTCACGCTGGGCGTGCGCGAGATGTTCGCCGCGCAGCCGCGCCTCGAGCAGCCGCGTGGCCGCCGTGCGCTGCGCATGCTCGAGCAGCCTCGTTTTCGTGCCGGATTCGATCTGCTGCTGCTGCGCGCGGAGATCGGGCTCGCGTCGAAGGAAATCGCGGACTGGTGGACCAAGGTCCAGGAAGTGTCGCAGGTGGATCGCGACCGCATGGCCGATGCGCTCGGCGTGCAGCCGCGCGCGGCAGGCGAGGGTGCGGGCCGGCGCGGACCGCGCCGCCGCCGGCGTGGCCGTGGGCGGTCTTCCGCGGCTCCATGACCCCGGTCGCCGGCGCGTCGCCAGCCCTTCACACATCCGCGCGCTTCCCGCGCTGGCTTCCCGCCTATGTGGGCGTCGGCAGCAATCTCGCGGACCCCGCGGCGCAGGTGCGGCGCGCGCTGGATGCGCTCGCCAAACTACCGGAGACCGCGCTGGTGGCGAGGTCGCCGCTGTATCACACGCCGCCCTTCGGTGAGGTGCCGCAACCGCCGTTCGTGAACGCCGTGGGGGGGCTGGTCACCCGACTCGATGCCGAAGCGCTGCTCGCGCACTTGCGCTCGATCGAGAAGCAACTGGGCCGCGAGCCGTCGCGCGAACGTTGGGGGCCGCGCGTCATCGACCTGGATCTTCTCGTGCTCGGCTCCGAAACCCGCGCCACCGAGA
>JBKPPO010000035.1:0-3377 GCA_046733635.1 Pseudomonadota bacterium
GGCCAGCGGCGATCTCGTCGGTGAAGCCGATCTATCCGTGGCCGACCGCTGGATCGTCTCGCGATTCACGGACACGCTCGCGAAGGTGGATGACGCCCTCGGCGAGTACCGCTTCGACTTCGCGGCGACGGCACTCTACGAATTCACTTGGTACGAATTCTGCGACTGGTATCTCGAGCTCACGAAGCCCGTACTGCAGTCCGAGAACAGCACCGCTGCCCAGAAGCGCGGCACCCGCCGCACGCTGGTCACGGTGCTCGAAGCCCTGCTGCGCGCGCTGCATCCGCTGATGCCTTTCATCACCGAAGAGATCTGGCAGCGCGTGCGCCCGCTGGCGCAGCCGCTCATCGCCGCCGGACACGTGCGCGGCGCGCGCATCGACGCCGACAGCATCATGCTCACCGCCTTCCCCGCCGCGAGCGATTACGCGCGCGACGCCGAGGCGGAGACGCAGGTCGCGGCCATCAAGGAATACATCCTCAAGGTGCGCCAGATCCGCGGCGAGATGAACATCGCGCCTTCGCGCAAGATCCCGCTGCTGCTGCGCGACGCCGACGCCACGGCGCGTACCGTGGTGACCGAGCAGCTCCATTACCTGCAGCGGCTCGCGGGCCTCGAGACCGTCAAGCTGCTGGGCACGGGCGAAGCCGAGCCGGTGTCGGCCAGCGCCATGGTCGGCGGCACCACGCTGCTCGTCCCGATGGCCGGGCTCATCGACGCAACCGCCGAGATCGATCGCCTGACCAAGGTGATCAAGAAGAACGAGTCGGACATCGGCAAGCTGCGCGGCAAGTTGTCGAACGAGAGCTTCATCAAGAACGCGAAGCCCGAACTCGTGGAGGCGGATCGCGCCAAGCTCGCGGAGCTCGAAGCGCAGAACGAAGGGATGGCCAAACAACTCGAGCGCGTCCGCCGCCTCGGCGGAAACTGAAGCGGCGTCACAGTTCCAGGGCAGGCGCGAGTTATAGTCGACCGATGAATCCCGCGCTCGCCAACGCCATCGCCACGCTCGACCGCATCATCCTCGGCAAGCCGGAGGCCGTGCGGCTGGCGCTGACCTGCCTGCTCGCCCGCGGTCACCTGCTCATCGAAGACGTGCCCGGTGTGGGCAAGACCACGCTGGCGCATGCGCTGGCGCAGGTGCTGGGACTCGCCTGGCAACGTGTGCAGTTCACGAGCGACCTGCTCCCCGCCGACATCATCGGCGTGTCGGTGTTCGATTCCTCGCGCGGCGAATTCTCGTTCAAGAAGGGGCCGGTGTTCACGCAGCTGCTGCTCGCCGACGAGGTGAACCGCGCCAGCCCGAAAACGCAGAGCGCATTGCTCGAGGCGATGGAAGAGCGCCAGGTCAGCGTCGACGTGACTACCTACCGGCTGCCCGATCCGTTCTTCGTGGTGGCCACGCAGAATCCCTTCGAGCAGCTCGGCACCTTCCGGCTGCCGGAGTCGCAGCTCGACCGTTTCCTCATGCGTATCTCGCTGGGCTACCCGGATGCCGCGAGCGAACGCGCGTTGCTGGCCAATGGCGATCGCCGCGACCTGCTCGCCGGCATGACGCCCTCGCTGAATCCCGACGGCGTCAAGGATCTGCAGGCCGCCGTGCAGCGCGTCCACGTGTCTGCGCCGCTGCTGGAATACGTGCAGGCGCTGATCGCGAGCACCCGCCAACGCACCGACGTGGTTCTCGGCCTGAGCCCGCGCGCGGGCCAGGGACTGGTGCGCGCCGCGCGCGCCTGGGCACTGATCGCGGGACGGGAGATGGTGATCCCCGAGGACGTGCAGGCGGTATTCGCGCCCGTGGCCTCTCATCGCCTCGAACGAGCGGGCGTGGCCACCGCGGCGGATCACGCCGCGTTCATCACCGAACTGCAGCGCGGCGTGCCGGTTCCCGTCTGAGCCATCCATGCCCGCCGCGGCGCGCGAACGATTGAACTTCGTCGGCACCTGGCGCGCGTCACTGCGCCGCCGAGCCGCCGAGTGGGCGCGCCGCCGCCACGGCGGAGACCGGTTGCCCATCACCATCGGCGCCCGTCGCGTGTACATCCTTCCCACGCGCGGTGGCCTCGCGTTCGCGACGCTGCTGTTCATCATGCTGCTCGCGGGGCTCAACTACTCGAACAGCACGGCGCTGCTCATCACCTTCCTGCTCACGGGCTTCGGCCTCATCGCGATGCACCTCACACATCGCAACCTGCTGGGCGTGGTGGCGCGGGGTATCGCGACGGGCGATGCCTTCGTGGGCGAACACGGGCTGCTCATGCTGACACTGGAGTCCCGCGGGAGCGCGCGGTTCGGCATCGAATGTGAAGCCGGCGGCAGCGCTCGGGTGGCGGTGGATCTGCGCGAGACCGGAACGGCGCGCGCGGATCTTCCCCTGACCCTGGAGAAGCGAGGCCGGCGCGTCGTCGATCTCGTCAAACTATCCACCACGTTCCCGTTCGGCCTCTTCCGGGCCTGGACCTATGTACATGCGCCCGCCTCGTTGATCGCATGGCCCCTGCCCCGCGGCCGCCGCGAGCCGCCGGCCGAAAGCGCTGCGGGCGGCGACGCACCCTCCGTGCATCGCGTGGGTGATGAGGAGTGGGCCGGGCTGCGGGAATTCCGCAACGGCGATTCGCCGCGACAGGTCGCCTGGGGTGCGTACGCACGCGGCCGTGGATTGCTGGTGAAGACCTATCAATCTCCAGCGGCGCATTTCCGCATCTTCGACCTGGCCACGGTTTCGGGCCCGCTCGAAGCGCGGCTGGAGCAACTCTCTGCGTGGGTCGTGGCGGCGCATGCGCGCGGCGAACGTTATGGCCTGCATCTCGGTGGGATCGAGATTCCGCCGGACAGCGGCAACGAACATCGCCATCGCTGCCTGGACGCACTCGCGCTGCACGGGGAAACGCCGTGACGGGAGCAGCCCGCGCGCAGGCGGCGACGACGCTCGTCTTCATCGGCGCGGCGCTGCTGGTCGCGAGCCATACGCCGGCCTGGACCGTGGCCATCGCGCTGGGCTGCGCCGTCTGGAGGCTGCTCATCGCCACGGGCCGATTGCCGGCGCCCAAGCTGCGCAAAGGCATGCGATTCCTGTTCGGCGTCATCACCGCGCTTCTCGTGGGCGGCGTTCTGCTGAGCTTCCGGACCCTGAATGGCCTCGCCGCGGGCACCGCGCTGCTGACGCTCATGGGCGCGCTCAAGCTGCTCGAGAGCCGCTCGCGCCGCGATGACGCCATCGCGATCGGCGTGTCGTTGTTCCTGCTGCTCGCGGCCGGCCTCGGCGACCAGTCCCTGATCCGCCTGCCGCTCTACCTACTTCTGCTGTGGGGCGCCTGCGCCGCCATGATGATCGTGGCGCATGCGAACTCGGGCCTGCCCGTCCGGGCGGCCATGCG
>JBKPPO010000036.1:0-29386 GCA_046733635.1 Pseudomonadota bacterium
ATCTACAGCAGATCAACCCGGGACTGTCGCTGCGGCAGATCGATCAGGCCTTGATCCCGCGTCTCGGCCGTCCCGCATACCTCGATGGCAATCGCGATCGTTATTCGGGGCTGGTGTCGCTGGAATTCCGGCCCACCGAGGACCTGCACTTCTACCTCGACACGTTGTATTCAGAGGCGCACCGCGAGTTCAACCGTCTCGACATCAATCTCATCGGCCGCAACGGCACGTTGATCCCGACCAACATGCAGGTGGACGAAAACAACATCGTCACCAGCGCCACGTTCGCGAATGCCCAGTTCTTCCTGGAGGCGCGTCCGTACGACGAGCAGGTGGACTACTGGGGTTTCAACCCCGGCGCTCGCTGGCAGATCAACGACTCCATGCGCCTGGATGTCGCGCTCAACAAGAGCCGGAGCTGGTTCTTCCGCGAAGCGCCGACGATCCTGTTCAACTCGCCGCTGAACCAGGGCATCACCGCGGACTTCGACAACACGGGCGGTGACTTCGTGACCATCACCCCGAGCGCCGATCTCAACGACCCCGGCCTCGGCTGGACGTGGGCGGGCGGCGGCCGCGTCAACATCCAGAACGAAAAGCGCCTGGTGACCAACGAAGGTGCGCACGCCGATCTCACGTTCGGCGATGACGTGCAGAACATCAAGGTGGGTGTGGCCTACGACTCGATGCATCGTGGCATCTCGGGCCGCGACGCCAGCCGTGAATGGCAGCAGTACGTCTGTGGCGGCGGCGGGACCTACATTCCGGCCCCGGGCACGGCTCCGCCGTGTAATGGGCAGGCGGGTTCGGCGGTGCCTCAGGCCAACCTGGCGCAATTCCTGATCAGCGGTCCGGGCTTCGTCAGCGTGGACTACGACGCATTCTTCGCGGCGACCAACTACCACGAGTTCTCGCGGAACGCGGCGGTGGGCACGGGCGCGGCGACGGGTGCGGCCAACGGCGTCATCGAAGAAGACACCATGGGCTACTACGTCGAGCTCAACGGCGAGAGCGAGCTGCTCGGCAAGACGGTGCGTTACAACCTGGGCGGGCGCTTCGTGGAGACCGACCAGTTCGTCGCGGGTCCGGTGACTTTGAACAACGGTACCACGGTCACCATCGTCGAAGCCACGAGCGAGTCGGAGTACTCGCAGTTCCTGCCGTCGCTGAATGCGGCGCTGAATCTCACGGATGACGTCGTGCTGCGCATGTCGAGCTCACGCACCATCACGCGAGCGAATCCGCGCGACATGCTGCCGAACGCGCAGTTCAGCGATCCTTCGGCCCAGGCGCTGACCGTGGGCAATCCCACGCTGGCCCCGTACCTGTCGACGAACTTCGATCTCGGCGGCGAGTGGTATACGGGCGATGAAGGCTACGTGGGTCTCACGTTGTTCCAGAAGCAGATCACCGGCTTCACCGTTGGCGAGCTGACCGTCGTCCCGTTCAGCACGCTGGCGCCGCTGGGCATCACCTTCGACACCCTGAGCCCGACGCAGCAGACGGCCATCACCTCGCGTGGCGGTCCCAACCTCGCGACGGTCAACCAGACGCGTCAGGTGAATGCGGCGGGCCAGCTCAACATCCGCGGCTTCGAGGCGGTGTGGGTGCAGCCATTGAGCTTCGTGCTCGAAGGCTTTGGCTTCCAGGCCAACTACACGAAGGTGAAGCAGAGCACCGAAGGTGGCTCGGGACAGCCGGCAGTGGCCGTCGGCATCTCGCCGGTCACGTACAACGGCACGCTGTACTACGACAACGGTCCCGCGTCGATCCGCCTGTCCTTCGTGCACAACGACGAGCAGATCGCGTCGGGCACCAACCAGGAAGGCATCACCGGCGCGCGGTTCTGGACGGATGCGACCAACCAGCTCGACCTGTCGGCTAGCTACAAGTTCGATGGATTGCCGTCGCAGCCGCAGCTCACGCTCAACGTGATCAACATCACGGGCGAGGTGATTCGCCAGACCTGGGGCAATGACAGCCAGCCGTTCAGCAACGCGGCCCGCGCGTTCTACGATCCGGGTTATTCGGTGCTGCTGGGAATCCGCGGCACGTTCTGATCGACACGTCGATGTGAGCGGGGGAGGCAACGGCAGTTGCCTCCCTCTTTTTTTCGGCAAGCCGGCATGACGCGGCCCGTTCTGACAGATCGACGGGCGGCCGGCGGCGACACTGCCGCGATGCCTGATCTCGATGCACACCTGCTGGGCGTGGAACTACGCACCTGGCTCACGGGCGGCGCCATCGTGCTGCTCGTGGCCGTCGCGCATTTCGGCCTTCGCTGGTATGCGGCGCGTCGCGCGCGCCGTCAGCAGGAGAAGCCGCTCGCGCCCGGCGAATCGCCGAAGGTGCGCCACTGGATCGCGCGCGGGGTCAGCGATGCGGTGCCGCCCATTGCGTTCCTGCTGTGGCTGCATGGCCTTCACCTCGCGGTCAGCCTGCTCGTCGCGGATTTCCCCCCGTCCTCGTGGATCTCGCGCGCATTGTTTGCGCTCGAGTGGGTGCGCGGTGTGGGCACACTGCTGGGATTGGCATGGCTGCTGGCGCGTGTCGCGCGGACGCTCGAAGCGGTACTGAAGACCTTCGCTGCGCAGACGCGCTCCGGCTGGGACGACGTATTGCTGCCTTTCGCGGGCAAGTCCTTGCGGCTCATCCTGCCCATGCTGGCGCTCATCCTCGGCACGCCGACTCTGGCGATGTCGCCCGAGGCCAAGGGCATCATCCAGAACGCCGTCAGCCTCATGCTCGTGGGGATGATCGGGTTCATCCTGATCCAGTTCGTGAACGCGATGTCGCAGCTCGTCCTCAGCCGGTATCGCATCGACGTCGCGGACAATCGCGAGGCCCGCGGCGTATACACGCAGGTGACGGTGCTGCGAAAGATGGCGATCGCGGTCATCGCGCTGTTCGCGATCGCGTCGATGCTCATGGTGTTCCAGCCGGTGCGGCAACTCGGCACCGCGATGCTGGCGTCGGCGGGCGTGGCGGGCATCGTCATCGGCTTCGCGGCGCAGAAGAGCCTCGCGACGCTGCTGGCGGGCTTCCAGATCGCGCTCACGCAGCCCATCCGCATCGACGACGTGGTCATCGTCGAAGGCGAGTGGGGCCGCATCGAGGAGATCACGCTGACCTACGTGGTCGTGAACATCTGGGATTGGCGGCGGCTCGTCGTGCCCATCACGTATTTCATCGAGAAGCCGTTCCAGAACTGGACGCGCACGAACTCCGAGGTGATCGGCTCGATCTTCCTGCACGTGGACTACGACGTGCCCGTCGAGGCATTGCGCGCGGAACTCACGCGGATCCTCGAAGGTTCGCCACTCTGGGATCGCAAGGTGAACGTGTTGCAGGTCACCGATGCCGGAGAGAATTCGGTGCAGCTTCGCGCGCTCGCGAGCTCCACCGACGCGGGGCGTTCCTGGGATTTGCGCTGTGAGGTGCGCGAAAAACTCATCGCGTTCGTGCAGAAGAATTTCCCGGCGAGCCTTCCGCGCACGCGCGCGGTTCTGGAACAGGCGGGATGAGTTCGGTATGGTTCGGGCATGAGTGCCCGAGCCGCCTTCATCCGTGATCAGAACATCGCCTTGTTCCTCGACGTCGATGGAACGCTGCTGGAAATCGCGGCGACTCCCGATCGCGTCCGCGTGCCGTCCTCGCTGCGAAACACGCTCAGACTGAGTTTCGAGCGCGAACATGGCGCGCTGGCGTTGATCAGTGGCCGTTCGCTCGCGGACCTCGATACCTTGTTCGCGCCGCATGTGTTCCCGGCCGCGGCCAAACACGGACTCGAAGTGCGATTGAGCACGGGTGAGGTGCTGCGGCCGGACATCGATCCGTCTTCGCTCGATCGCGCGCGCCGCTGGCTGGAATTCTTCGTGCGCGAGCATCGCGGCCTCCTGCTCGAAGACAAGGGCGTGGCGCTGGCGCTGCATTACCGGCTCGCGCCGCGCATGGCGCACGATGTGGCCGTGGTCATGAACGAGCTCTGCGCCGACCTCGGTGAAAAGTTCTGCGTGCGTTCGGGCAAATGCGTGTACCAGATCATGCCGCGCGGCTTCGATGAGCGCAGCGGCATCGAGCTGCTGACGAGAGATCGCGTCTTCACGGGGCGCACGCCCGTGTTCGTCGGCGACGATCCCACGGACGAAGTCGGTTTCCAGGCCGTGAACTCCATGGGCGGCCACAGCATTCGCGTGGGAGACCTGGAGCAGACGGCGGCGCGCTATCGCTTCAGCCATGTGTCCACGGTGGTGGCCTGGCTGCGCGACCGGAACCTCAGCCGCTGAAGTCCGTGTCGGTGAAGCGGCGGAAGCGCTGAATCGCCGCATCGACCGCGAGGAGCTGACCGCGATCGAGCGGCTCGGGATACTGCGTGTCGATCTCCCCCGCACGCTCGTCGGAGCGCCGCCACGTGCCCACGATCTGCCCGTCGACGATGATCATTCGGTTCCAGGCCAGCTTCCCGGACGTGGCGAACAGGGCGCGGCGGTCCTTGTAACTCATGCCGTATTCATCGTAGTCGGGCATGAGAAAGGCGAAGCCGCCAGGAATCGGCTTGTTCGGACGCTTTGCGAGGAGCGCATGCGGCCGCCCGTCGATGACTTCTTCGCGGAACTCCTTTCCCAGCGATTCCATGCCTTTTCGCGCCTGGGTGAGTGTGAGGCCCGACCAGGTCGCGAAGTCCTGCGCAGTGGCCGGGCCGCGCGTGGCGAAATAGCGCCGGCTGAGTTCCGCGAGCGCAGCCGCTGCACTCAGCGATTTCGCGCCGGGCGCGCGCTCCTCCAGCAGGGCATAGGTGAACTGCCGGCCTTCGCGGGGGCCGCTGCAGATCAGGCCTTCGAGCTCGGCGTGCATCACGAGTGCGGCGAGCCGCGTTCCTTCGGCCTCGATGCCGGACTTCGCCAGGATCTTCTGCAGCGCCGTGCGGGTCAGGAATCGCCCGCGCAGTGCGCGAACGATCACGGCGTCGCTGCGTTTGAAGATCGCGGCATCCAGCTTCTGCTGGCGATACGTGAAGCCGTTGGCGGTGTGCACGCGAGGCCCCGTGAGTTCCAGCAGCCAGCGGATGTCCGCGGGCGCGACGAAATGCCAGGTGGGGCGCAACACGTGCGTGCGCAGGATCTCGCCCGCGTTGAACGCGGCTTCCACGTCCGCATCGGCGGGCGAGCCTTTCATGCGCAGCGCGATCGCCCATCGCGCCATGGCGAACTCTTGCGCCTGCATGGCGACGAGCGAGCTCACTACTTCGCCAGGCGCGCGGCAGCGGGAGGAAACGAGATGCTGGCCCCAAAGGCGCAGCGATAGTAGTTCGGCGGGCTTCATGGGCCGCGATCGTAACAGCGAGTGTGGTAAAACTTCGCGCGGTATCCGGGAGAGAAGATGAACACCGAAACGCCCGTCCCGATCTTCGCCGGCGCCTGGCGGCGCATCGGCGCCTTCGTGATCGACCTCGTGCTGCTGGGACTGGTCGGCATCACCCTGGGCTACTTCCTGTTCGAGACGCTGGTCGCGCTCGGTGGTTGGGGCCGGCTCGTCGGCTTCCTGCTGGCGATGGCCTACTTCGTACCCATGCATTCGACGCTGGCTGGCGGGCATACGCTGGGCAAACGCCTGCTCAAGATCAAGGTGGTACGCGCCGATGGGTCGGCCTTGCCCGTGCATCGGTCCCTGCTGCGGTACGCGGTCATCGGCACACCCTGGTTCCTCAACGGCGCCTGGTTCCCGGCGCAATTGCTGGCTCCGCCCTGGATCTACCTGCTCGCCGTGCTCGTGTTCGGCGCCGGGCTCGCGCTCCTCTATCTGTTCCTGTTCAACCGGCCGTCGCGGCAGGCGTTGCACGATCTCGCGGCGGGATCCTTCGTGGTGAGCGTGGACCAGGCGGGCGCGGTAGGGCCCGCGCCGCTCGCGCGTGTGCACGCGATCGTGGCGGCCGCGCTCGGCGCCGTGGCGCTGGCGTTGCCGGCGGTGACGATGAGATTCGTCGAGATGGAGATGTTCGCCACGGTGATGCGCGTGTACGAACGCGTCAACGCCGAGCCGCTCGTGATCTACGCCACGGTGAACCGCGGCTTCACGGCGACCGCGTCCGGACGCACCACCTATCTACAAGCGTCGGCCTTCCTGGCGGAACCGCGCATCGACGAGCCCGAGATCGCGCAGCGGCTCGCCCGCGTGATGATCGCGGCGGATCCGGGCGCCCGGGATCTGAACGTGGTGCAGGTCGTGCTGGTGTACGGCTACGACATCGGCATCGCGTCGGCCTATCGGTCGCAGGCCTACGGCAAGACCGCGGCGGAGTGGCTTCAGTAGTTCGCCGCGCCCGATAGGCGCGCGGCGTACAGTGCGGCGCCCCGGTGCGGCTCGTGCAGCGGCCGGAGCACCGAGTAGTTCGGATACGCGGCGTCGAGCGCCGCGATGAAGGGATCGAGCAGCAGTTCGCCCGCCGCGAACGCGCCGCCCGAGTACGACAGCCTCACTACTTCCCCTCGCTCGAACCCGAGCCGGGTCCGCAACGCGTCGACGATCTGCGCGAGCTCCGCGCCTGCGCGGCGGAAGATCTCGCGCGCAGCGACGTCACCGGCTTCTGCGGCGCGCGATACCAGCCGCGAGAACTGCGCGAGCTCGCCACGTGTTTTCGCATTCGGACCGTAGACCTGGGCACAGAGATCCAGATCCACGGGGAGCTTCAGCGTGTCATTGATGAGCGCATGCAGCGGGCCTTTGGGCTGCCGTCCGTCGCTCATGCGCGAATAGGCGTTCAGGCCCTGCATGGCGATCCAATAAGCCGAACCTTCATCCGAGAACGCTTCGCCCCAACCGCCGGCGCGGGCGGCGATGCCGCGCCGCTGACCGTAACCGATCGAGCCCGTGCCCGCGACGATGTTGATGCCGTCCTCGGCGCCGAGCGAGCCGGCCCAGCCGCAGACCATGTCGTTGTCCACGGCGTAGCGGTCGTGGCCGAAAAGGCCGCGCGGCAAGGCGTCGAGGAGTGGCGTGACCTGACTGTCTTCGCCGTGCGTGGGCAGCCCGAAGAACGCGAACGTGATCTGCGATGCGTCGATGCCCGCCTGGCCCAACACCGCAACGACGCCCTGTGCGAGAACCTCGCGCACGGCGTCGAGACCCACTTCCGGGTGGTAACTGGTGCCGAGCGTGGCTTCGGCCACGAGATCCTGCTCGCGCAGCAGCGCGAATCGCGTCTTGGTCCCTCCGCCATCGACGCCGAGGAAGAAGCGGGCGGTCATCTGGCCGCCGGCCTACTTGACCAGCGGATAGAGGCGAACGCCCTGGACCACGCGATTCACGGTGCCTTCCTTGTTCGGGTTGTCAGGAGAGAGCCCGAGCGTACGCGATTGGTGGAAGGCGTAAAGCTGCGCGATTGCGATGTAAGGCCACAGCAGCTCCACGTCGGCGGCTTCGGCCATGCCGGGAACCTGCAGTGTGTCGCGGGCCACATCGTTGCGCGGTCGCGTGGTGACCTCGATGACGCGCGCGGCGCGGCCGTCGCGGCGCAGCTCGTCGAGCAGGTCGTGATCGTACTTGCGCGTGAGTGGATCGTTGGAGACGTAGACCACCACGAGCGTGCGATCGTTGACGAAGGTCTTGGGTCCGTGCCGGAAGCCCAGCGGCGTGTCGAAGCACGTGGCCACGGCGCCATTGGTGAGTTCGCCCAGCTTGAGCGTGGACTCGCGCGCGAGGCTCTGGAAGATGCCGCTGCCCAGGTACACCACGCGTTCGAACTTCGCGTTGGCGAGTTCCTGCAGCGTATGGCTCGATTCCTGGATCACGCGGCGCGTGGCCTGGGCGATGGCTCCGATGCGTCCGTCGAACGCGCCGGGTTTGCTGAGCGCCACGAGCGTGGCGTACATCATGCAGCTGAAGCTCGAGGTCATCGCGAAACTCACGTCGTGAGTTTCCTCGGGGAGGATCAGCGTCTTCACCTGGCGCAGCTTCGCCTTGCCCAGTGCGCCCTCGGCATTGCAGGTGACGACGAGATGGCGCACGTCCTTCACGAGCGATTCGGCCAGCATCACGGCCTGCAGGCTCTCGGGGCTGTTGCCCGAACGGCCGAAGGACACGAGCAGCAGCGGCTGCTCCGCATCGAGGTACAGGTGCGGATTGCTCACGATGTCCGTCGTGGGCACAGCGCTCACGTGTGCGTCCAGCTCACGGTCCAACAGTGGCGCGAGGCAGCCGCCGATGTAGGCCGAGGTGCCCGCACCCGTGAGGATGATGCGCGCGCGCGGATCGCCCGCGACGGGCGCGACGAATTTTTGCAGCTCCGCGTGTGCGCTGGCGAGCAGGCTGTGTGTGCGTTGCAGGCTCGACGGCTGCTGCTCGATCTCGCGCGCCGTCCATAGCGCTCCGGACGCGGCGAGATCCTCCGCGCGGATTCCGAGATGATCGAGTCTTTCAGTGGGTGTGGCAGGCATGATGGTAGTCGTCGAGTACGGCGCTCACATGCGCCATGGCGAGTGAAAGGGGATCGCGCGTCGCGGCGCCTGTGCGCACGGCGTGCAGCGCCAGCGGTAAATGCTGGCTCAGCAGCGAGATCGGCGGCGGAGTACGGGTGAGATTTTCGAACAGGCGCACACGCGCGGCCTCGATCACGGGATCGGGCCAGTAGTAACGCACGCGGTCGCTCAGCGAATACTGCAGGTCCACGGTGAGCGGCTTGCCCACCGCGTGGTAGTACTTCTCCCAGTACTTCGGGTGTTCACGCATCTGTGAGAGCACCACGTCGCGCAGCCTCGCCTGGAGGTGATCGGGAGTGATCTCCTGGTCGATGGCGTCGAGCGCCCAGAGCGCTTCGCGCATCGCGAACGTGAGGCCGGGGCCGACCTTGAGGATCGCGAAGTGATCTTCGACCAGCGAGCGCAGTGCGCCGCGCGTTTGATAGTCCGTGGAATGCGCTTCGAACACCATGCCCGGCACCGCGGCGATCGACTGGCTCAACGCGCGCGCCTGCTGCGGGCCATAGTCGATCACGTTGTGGTGATCGAACTCGACGCCGGGCTGCACGACGGATGCGATCACGCGCGACCAAGCGGACTCGAGACCCGCGTCCCCGAATGCCTGGCGGTGCGCCTCGATCGTGGCAAGCGCAGCCTGGGGGGAGGTGACGGCAAGACCCTCGATGGCCTCGGTCGCACCGCCAGGAACGGGAACCTCGGTGCCGATCACGTACACCGGCGGCTCGCCGCCCGCGCGCGCGAATGCGTTCTCGGCGGCGCGTGCGAGTCGCACGGCGCGGCGCACGATCTCGGCTTCCGGCAGCGGCGTGGGATCGCCCGCGCAGGACATCGAACAATCGAGATGGATCTTGCGGAAGCCGGCCGCCACGTAGGCGTCGACCATCACTTCGGCCTTGTCCATCGCGGCGTCGGCGGAGAGCCGGGTCCAGGGGTTCGGGCCGAGATGATCGCCACCCAGCGCGACGCGTTGGCTGTCGAAGCCCACGCGTCCGGCGATGCCGTTCACGAAAGCCACGAAGTCCGAGGGCTTCATGCCCGTGTAGCCGCCATCCTGGTTCACCTGGTTGCAGGTGGCTTCGAACAGCACGATGCCGTCGCCACGCCCGGCGGCATGCCGCAGCGATGCTTCGATGACGATGGGGTGCGCACTGCAGATGGACGTGATGCCCACGGCATCGCCACCCTTGTGGCGCGCGATGAGGTCCCGCAGGGCGTTCATGCGCCTTGCTCCTTGCGTTCGGGCTCCATCACGAGCAGCAGCGAGGCGATGAGCGCGAGCGAGAGACCGAGGATCTTGAGCGGACCCGGCACGGCGCCCGCGAACGCCAGCGCGAGCACGGCGGTGATCAGGGGTGCGCCGGCGTTCGTGAGCGGCGCCACCACCATGGCCTTGCCATGGCGGAACGCGTAAACCAGCGTCAGCGCGCCGATGGCGTTGAGGATCTGGATCGCCGCCGTCATCGCGGGACCATCCCACCCGAGGTTCACGGGCTGGCTGAAGTCCGTCATGGCCCAGGCGACGGGTGCGAGCACGAGTCCGCCCACCATCATGTAGAAGAAGATGCTCTCGGCGCTGACCGTGTTGTTGGCGAGCTTCATGAAATACGCCTGCACGCCCCAGGCGACCATGATCAGCAGCGCGAGCGCGAACCAGCCCAGGCCCTGGGTGTTCGACTGGCCGAGCGACAGATCGAACAACGGCAGCGCCACCAGTGCGAGCACGATGCCGAGCGCGCCGAGTTTGCCCGTGCGCTCGCGCAGCAGCAGGAAGGACATCGCGATCGTGATGGCGGGCGAGAGCGAGATGATCGGGAAGATGAAATACGCCGGGCCGATGGTCAGCGCCTTGAACAGCAGCATCTGGCCGCCGGCGCCCAACAATCCGATGGTCATGCCGTAGCCGATGGCGCCGGGGGAACGGTCGAGCTTCCAACCGGCGCGCGCGAGCACGAACAGCGCCGGCGGAATCATCGTCAGCGCCCACACGCAGTACACGAGGGTGTCCGGGAAGCCGCGCTGCGCGGACAGGCCCGCGAGCGCGCCCCAGATTCCCCAGAGGACCACCGTGGAGAGCGCGAAGACCACCCAACTGCGGCGAGTCCCGCTCATGCGCGCACGGCCTGCAGCAGCAGGAATCTTTCGAAGCGCGCATTCAGCGTGTTGGCCCGGGAGTCGACCGTGCCGAGATCCACTTCATTGAACAGATCGCGTACGCGATAGCGGCCTTCGCCCAGGCCCCGAAGCTGGAGCCTGCCCTCGAACTTCTCCGCGTAGAACGCGTAGTACATGGCGCCGTCCTTCGAGATGGCATGCGCCTCGGGCCGGTCGAAGCCGATGTCGTACAAACTACCCAGGTATTCGCCCTTGGGCAGCATGTGCGCCTTGTAGATGGACACCCACTTTCGCCAGACCTTCTCTTTGTCCGGCGTGAGCTTGTAGCCGCCGGGCGGCAGCGTGGTCATGGGCGTGGTGGTGTCTTCGGGCCAGGTGAACTTGGTCGAGATCACGGCGCCGATGCCTACCGAGGAGGCGAAGTCGTCACGGTTGTCCGCGAGCTCCACGTGGTCGCCGGCGAAGCTGCTGCGCGAGCCGATGATGGCCTTGAAGCTCTTGCCCTTGTGGCGCACCTGCCAGGAGGACAGCGGGTCCGACGACGGATACTGGTCCGTGGCGGGCAGGTTGTGGAAATTGAACACCGTGCCGCAGGGGCAGAGTTCCACCACCGCGTTCGGATTGGCCTCGTGCGCGGCCTGGTAGATGGCCTTCCAGAAATCGCCGAGCTTCTCGACGGATTCGTTCGGATGCTTGTGGTTGTGCGCCTTGTTGTAGCAGGGCGCGACGGCGTTCAGATGTTGCCCGTCGAGCTTGAGGCCTTCATAACCCCAGTCGCCGATGATCTTCCTCGTGAGCGCGACGTAGTAGTCGATCGTCGGTTGATAGGCGGGGCATTGCGTGAGCGCGTTCCACCAGCTAACCACCTGGAATGCGCCGTACTCGTCGAGCAGCAACATGTCGGTGTGATGGCGCAGTGCGTCGCTGCCGGGATCGGCGGCCAGCGGCGCGAGCCACAGGCGCGGGCGCATGCCCTGCGCGCGGATGGCCTTCACGAAGGCGCGCATGTCCTCATCGCCGCGCGGGAACTTGCGCTTGTCGAGGTACCAGTCGCCTTCGTTGTTCTGCCAGCCGTCGTCGAGCACGGCCCACTCGAAGCCGAGCTCCCGCGCCTTCGGCAACGTGGCGAGGACCTGCTCGACGTTGAAGTCGCGCTCGTAACCCCAGGCGCACCACACGGGCGCGAACGCGGAGTCGGGCGCCTTCGGCGCGACCACGTCGTCCTCTTCCATGAACCACCGGTATTGGGAAAGCGGTGCGAAGTGATCGCCCGTGTGGGCGACGACGAAGGTGCGGTCGGTGGATAGGGACTGGCCCGGCTCGAGCTTCGCAGCGGCGGTGGATTCGATGGCGATGCTCGCGCCCCTGGCGGTCTTGCGCACCGGCAGATCGAGCAGGCGGGGCAGGGGTTCGAGATGGCCCACTGCCAGCCCGACGTCGCGTCGCCAGATGTTCGCCATGGGGATTCCGCCGCCGTAGTCGGACGCGGCCATGCTCAATGTATTGCGCTGGTCGAAACCGGCCTTCAGCGGCTGCACCCAGTCGCGGCGGTCTTCATGAGTGGCCCCGGAGAAACTCCAGAATCCGCCCGGGGCATCCGCGAGCTCATGCGCGCCATTGCGCCAGCCGGTCACCTCGACCGCGGTGTCCCCGCTGTTCCGATAGTGGACCTGCAACACCGCGAGACCCGGCAATCTCTCGAAAAAACTGACCTCGACGCGCTTTTCGATGCCTTCCTTCGAGCGGCCGCTGATGACATGCCGGCGACCGGCGCCGTGGCGCGGGTCCTTCAGTTCTTCGTGCGTATGGCTCTGGAATGCAAAGGCCTCGACGATGCCCTCGGCCAGCAGCAGCGCTTCGCTGGATTGATAAGGAGTCAGCGGTTTGTCCCGGAGGAGGAGCCGCGTGCGAAGGTTGCCGTCGAAATCCACGGCCAGCGTGCCATCCGCCGCGGTCCGGCCCGCGCCGGAGGCCGCCGCACCCGCCAATTCCCACGGAAACGAAGCCAAAGCGAAACTACCGGAAAGGAGCTTGAGCGCGTTTCGACGTCCGTTCTGGGGCATGGGCGTGGCGTCCGGTGAAAGTGAGCCCGATTCTGAGTCAGCGATGGGGTTGATGCAACATTTTTGTTGCGATATGTTCCTATTAAGTTTCGTTATATAGCGAGCGGGTCATGAAAATCTTCGCGAGTTTCTGGCTGATGGGTGCAGTTTCCGTGCTTGCCGCCTGTTCGGGTGATAAGCCCCAGCCTGCTGCGGCCACCCCTGCGGACGCGGCCGCGCCGGCTCACTACTCGATGGAGGACTTCACGAAAGTGCGCAAGCTCGACGCGCATGTGCACGTGAACGTCACTGACGCGGCATTCCTCGCGCAGGCGCGCGAAGACGGCTTCGAGTTGATGTCCATCAACGTCGACTATCCGGATTTCCCCAAGCTCGCAGATCAACGATCCGCGGCGATCTCGCAATTGAAAGCCGATCCGGCGAGGTTCCACTGGGCAACCACGTTCTCGATGCAGGGTTTCGGCCGCAAGGATTGGGCCGACGAGGTGGGTGCGGCGATCGCGGCCGATGCCACCGAAGGCGCGAAGGCCGTGAAGATCTGGAAGAACGTGGGCATGAAGGAGCGGGACGGCGGCAAGCTCGTGATGCTCGACGACGCACGTATCTCGCCCGTGGCGGAGCAGGTGCGGAAGTCAGGCCTCACCTTGATAGGCCACCAGGGCGAGCCTCACAACTGCTGGCTGCCGCTCGACCAGATGACCACGGACAACGACCGCGAATACTTCAAGAATCACCCGCAGTACCACATGTATCTGCATCCCGAGATGCCCGGATATGAAGACCAGATCCGGGCGCGCGACAACTTCGTCGCCGCGCATCCGGAGCTGCGTTTCGTCGGTGCGCACCTGGGAAGCCTGGAATACGACGTGGACCGCATCGCCGCGTTCCTCGACCGATTCCCCAACACTCACGTCGACATGGCGGCGCGCATGAGCCAGGTGCAGTACCAGTCCGTGCGTGACTACGAGAAGGTGCGCAGCTTCTTCATCAAGTATCAGGATCGCGTGCTGTACGGCACGGATCTCACGATGAATCCCGGTGCGGATGCGGGTGAATTCAAGCGCCAGGCGCACGAGGTGTGGACCCGCGACTGGCGGTACCTGGCCACGGAAGAGAGCCAGCGCGTGGAGATCATCAAGGCGGATGTGAAAGGGCTCGCGCTGCCGCGCGAAGTGATCGACAAGGTGTACTACAGCAATTCGAAGCGAGCGTTCGCGCTCTAGCTAGGCTAGCTGGACCTCCACACCCAGGTTCTGGATCGCCTGCGTGATCTCCTCGGGTGCATCCTTGTCCGTGATCAGCCTGTCGAGCTCCGCCACCGCGATGATCCGGTGCAGGCAGACCTTGCCGAACTTCGAGCTGTCGCTGATGGCGATCACCGTGCCGGCGTTCTCCACCATCTTGCGGTTGAGCATGGCTTCGGGCTCGAAATGGGTGGTGATGCCGCGCTCGAGATCGAAGCCGTCGACACCGAGGAACAACATGTCCACGTGCAGCGCGTTGAGCGCCTCCACCGTGAGCCCGCCATAGAACGACATGCTCTTGCGGCGCAGTTCGCCGCCCAGCATCACGATGTTGATGTTGCTCTTGGGGGCGAGCGCGGACAGGACGCCGAAGTCATTGGTGACGACGGTCACCTCGACGTTGGGCAGAGCCTCGGCGAGCTGGATTCCCGTCGTGCCCGAGTCGATCACGATGGTGTCGCCGGCCTTCACGAGCGCCGCAGCAAGCTGCCCGATGCGGCGTTTCTCCTCGAGATGAGAAGTGCGCTTGGCCTCGTAGGGCGCCTCGGCCGCGGGACCGCCCACCACCTTGCTGTCGATCGCGCCGCCATAGGCCCGCGCCATGACGCCGCGCTCCGTCAGGAAACGAAGATCCTTGCGAACGGTCTGCATGCTCACGCCGAAGCGTTTCGCGAGCGAAGTGACCTGCACGCTGCCGTGCTGGCGGACGAGTTCGCTGATCTGCAGGCGTCGTTGGCTGGTATCGCGGGTCGCGGTCATGGTTTCGGAGCTCCTCTGCGCGGGAGCATGCACAATTTCGTTTAATTTCGCTATTGATGCGAAAGGAAACCTGTACTAGGCTAGGTTTCGTTTAGTTGCGTAACGTTTCCGCCGCGCAACCCGGGCCAGTCCAAAAGTTGGGAGAACACAATGAAGACCGCGCACCTGACCCATTCAATTCTTTCCCGCAGCATCGCGCTCGCGCTGCTGGCTCCGGGCGCCGTCTGGGCACAGGAAGGTAGTCAGACGGCCGAAGACCTCGAGACCGTCGTCGTCTCCGGCGTCCGCGCCAGCCTCGGCAAAGCCGTGGATCTGAAGCGCAGCGCCGGCACCATCCAGGATTCCATCAGCGCCATCGAGCTCGGAAAGTTTCCCGACGACAACGTCGCCGACTCGTTGAGCCACATCACCGGCGTCGCGATCTCGCGCACCGCGGGTGGTGAGGGCCAGAAGGTCAGCATCCGCGGCCTCGGCCCCGAGTACACGCTGACTACTTTCAACGATCGCATCCTCGCTACCGACGGCGCGGGCCGCGACTTCGCCTTCGATGTGTTGCCCTCGGACGTGATCTCGGGCGCGGACGTCGTGAAGGGCGCGCAAGCGTCGCTCACCGAAGGCGCGATCGGTGGCCTCGTGAACCTGCGTTCCGCGAGCCCGTTCGATCAGAAGGGCCAGCAGGCCGTGGCGCGCTTCGAAGGCGACCGCAACCTGATGTCCGAACTCAACGGTTACAAATTCTCGGGCGTCTACAGCAACACCTTCGCCGAAGACACCTTCGGTGTGCTGCTGGGCGTGGTTTATGCCGAGCGCGAGGATCGCACCGATATCGCCGGCAACGATGGCGGCTGGTCACGCAATGCGGATCCGAACGACCCTAGCTGGCTCTGGGGCAATACGTGGGGCGGCGCCATCGATCCGAATGCCAACGGCACCCTCGACCCCGAGGAGTACGGCCTCATCGGTCCCGGCCAGTTCCGCGTCGGCTCGGTGCTCGAAGAAAAGAAGCGCCGCGCGCTCACCGCCAAGCTCGAGTGGCGTCCCTCGGAGAACGTGAAGATCACGGCCGATGGTCTGAAGACGCGGCTCGACTCGCCACAGGTGGGTTACCAGCAGTCTTACTACCCGCTGTTCGCGCCGGATCGCTGGACGGACATGACGATCGAAAACGGCATCGTCACCGGGTTCACGATGGAGAACCCGGATCCGGAAATGGCGATGAATCCCGAGCTGCTCAACGTGACCGAGCATCGCGTCGTGGATACGGATCTCTACGGCCTCAATGGCCAGTGGACGGTGAACGACAAACTCACGCTGTCCAGCGATCTGTATCGCTCCACCTCCAAGCGGTATTCGGGCGGCCAGGACACCTACGTGGTGCTGCGCATGAACCAGCCCAACACCGCGCGCATCGAGCTCAGCCGGCAGGCCGTTCCCGATGTGTCCATCCAGTTCGACGACGGGCGCGAATGGATCAACGGCCTCGCCGACGGAGAATTCGGCGCGTCTGACTTCAACACGCACTACATGGAACTGCGTGGCGACGACATCAAGGACGAGATCAACGGCGCGACCGTCGGCGGACGGCTCGATTTCAGCGAGAGCGGCTTCAAGGCCCTGAAGTTCGGCGTCCAGTACACCGATCGCAAGAAATCGCGCGACCTCGTCAACAACACGCTCAGCGGCGGCGCCAACTACTACTCGGGCGCGGACGCCATCGTCGTCGATCAACTGGGCGACGGCGTCATCTCGCATTCGTTCAACCTGCCGCACTTCATGAGCGAGGTGGGTTCGAACTTCCCGCGCTCCTTCCTGGCCTTCGATGTGCCCAACTACCTGGCGGCGCTCGAGGCTTACGACGGTACCGCGCGCCCGAGCGGCGGCACCTACGATTTCTCCAACGCCGCGGCTTCGTGGAATCCGCTCGAGAGTTACCGCGTCACCGAGAAGACCACGGGTCTCTACGTGCAGGCCGATCTCGGCGGCGAACGCTGGAGCGCGGACGTGGGCGTCCGTTTCGTGAAGACCAAGACGACGGCGCAGGCCTGGGATGCGCGCATCCTGAGCATCACGGAGCTGGGTCCGTTCAACTACGTGGCGGACTACGACGATCCGGCGCCGGTCACGCAGGACGGCGATTACGACTTCGTGCTGCCGTCGGCCAACTTCACCTGGCTCTTCACGGACAGCCTGCAGCTGCGCGTCGGCGCCGCCAAGACCATGGCGCGTCCGCCCGTGGACAAGCTCGCGCCGTCGAACACCACGGCGAGCATCACCTGGGGCGAGTTCACGCAGATCTACGGCGGCAACGTGGATCTCAAACCGTATTCGGCCAAGCAGGGCGATCTGTCGCTCGAGTGGTACTTCGCCGAGAACTCCATCGTCAACGTCGCCACGTTCTACAAGCGCATCGACAACCAGATCACCACGAGCTGGGAGCCGGGCGTGGACATCGGCGTGCCGGGTTACCTGTTCAACATCACGCGGCCCATCAATGGCGATTACGCCGAAGTGCATGGCTACGAGCTGGGTGCGCAGCACTTCTGGTCGAACGGCTTCGGCCTTCGTGCGCAGTACACGCGCAACTGGTCGAAGAGTTTCGTCGACAGCGGCGTGGAGGGCGAGCCGCTCATCGAGCGTCCGCTCGAAGGCATCGCGCCGTCTGTCTACTCGATCTCGGCGATGTACGAGCGCGGACCTCTGTCGCTCGGCGTCACGGCCGACCGCACGGATGGTTTCGTCACGGCGATCAACGTGCTCGGTGAGGGCTACAACGAGCAGGCCGACGCCATCACGTGGATGACCGCGCATGCCTCGTACAACATCAACGACATGTTCACGGTGACGCTGCAGGGGCAGAACCTGCTCGACGAGGAGCAGACGTACAGCATCAACGGCAACCCGCTGCTGCAACAGGGCTATTACCGTTACGGCCGTTCGCTGAACCTCGGTGTGAGCGTGCGCTTCTAGAAGGCCTCGATCGCCCGCGCCCGGTGTTGGACCCCCCTCCGACACCGGGCGCGGGCCATGACTTGAAGGGTAATATCGACGCTCCTTTTTTCCCGGAGCTTCGACATGCCGTCACTCGTTCGCGCGGGTTCCTTGCTCGCGATCGTCTCGATCAGCCTGCTGGCTGCCTGTGCCAGAAAAGAAGAAGCGCCGGTCGCCGCCGCGCCAGAGCCGGCCCCCGCCGCGGCCGAACCGGCCAAGACGCCATCGAACAACGTGTTCCCGTTCCAGATCGGCGAGCTCTCCGCGCTGGCGTTACTCGACGGCGGCTTCGACCTGCCCAACGACAACCAGGTCTTCGGCGTGGGTCTCAAGCCCGAGGAGGTGGCCGCGGTGCTCACGGCCAACGATCTTCCGGGCGATAAACTCTCGCTGACCGTCAAACCACTGCTCGTGAAGACCGCGGACAAGGTGCTGTTGTTCGATACAGGGGCGGGTGGCAATTTCGGTCCGGGCAGCGGTCATCTGCTCGCGGTACTGGCGGAGGCCGGCGTGGCGCCGGCGAGCGTCACCGACATCTTCATCTCGCATGCGCACGGCGATCACGTCGGTGGCCTGGTCGCCGATGGCAAACTCAACTTCCCGAACGCGACCATCCGTCTGTCCAATCCCGAGTGGCGCGCGCTCTCGCGGGACGCGAAGCAGGACGGGCTCGTCACGGCGATCACGCCCAACGTCGAGGCTTTCGAACCCGGCGCGGAACTGATTCCGGGCGTGGTCAAGGCGGTGGAGATCAAAGGCCACACGCCGGGACATTCGGGCTATCTGATCGGCAGCGGCGCGAACACGCTGCTGTACGTGGGCGACGCCATGCACCACTACGTGATCTCGGTGCAGAAGCCGGAATGGACCATTTCGTTCGACGGCGACAGCAAGACGGCGACCGCGAGCCGCGTGGCGTTGCTCGATGAACTCGCCGCCAGCGGCCAGCGTGTGTATTCCGTGCACTTCCCGTTTCCGGGCCTGGGCAAGATGGAAAAGAAGGGCGATACCGTCGTCTGGGTCGCGGAATAGTTCGATTCGCGAAGTGGGGGCCGGAGAAATCCGGCCCCCCTTTTTGTGTCCCGCCGCCGTCAACAGTCCTGGCGTATCTCCTGGCCGGTGGATTCAGATGAGCTGCCGGAAAGGAGGCGCGCCGCGCCACCTCCCCGGCAACCGTATCGATCGTCAGCTAGTTGATCTTGCCGTGACCCACCTGGCCCGGCAGTGACGACGGCAGACTCGAGGCCGAATCCAGCGTGTAGCTGTAGGGCACGGTCACCGTGCAGGTGGAGTCGAACTGACCGCCGCTGATCACGGGCACGACGAGCGCGCCATTGCCTACGGAACGATCGTAGGAGATCGAATCCAGGTAGTTCGAACGCGTCTGCCAGCAACCGGGTTCATCCGAGTCATCGGACGCGATCAGCGGGTTGTTCGAATTCTTGAAGTAGTTGCCTTCGACGAGAATCCGCCCGCCCATTCGCGAATTGATGCCATGGATCATGTCGCTGTTGCTGAGGTTGGAGAAGTAGTTGTTGTAGCTGTGCGCGAGACCATGTCGCAGCAGCGGCGTGCGCTGCTCGATGTTCTCGTACCAGTTGTGGTGGAACGTGATGTTCGTGTTGGCGCTGTCGCTGTCGCTCGAGCCGATGAGGCCCGCGCGCGAGGAATTGCGATAGTGGTTGTACGACACCGTCACGTTCGTCACGCCGGCCTTCATGTCGAGCAGCGAGTCATAACCGCTGGACTCGCCACCGCTGGCTTCCAGCGTGTTGTGGTCTATCCAGACGTTGTTGACCGAGCTCTCCATGCCGATCGCATCACCGCCATTCGACGTGGGCGAGCCGCTCTTCTTCACGTTCTTGATGTGAAGGTTGCGGATGATGATGTTCGATGAGTTGCGGATGTGCACGCCGATCTGGTCGAGCACGCCCGTGTTGCCCACGCCGATCAGCGTGACGTTGCTGACGCCCTTGAGTTCCACCTCGGTCGCCGTCGTGTCACAGCTTCCCGACACCTTCGTGGTATTGCCGTGATTGATGGTGCCGCTCACGCGGATGATGATCGGCGTGCTCACGCTCGCGCGCCCGCAGAGCGCCTGGTTGATCTGCGTGCCCGTGCTCGCCGTGACCACCGCGCCGCCGGCGCCGCCCGTGACCGAGCGACCGAAGCCGACGGGTGTGCCGCTGCCGCCACCGGAACTGCCGCCGCTGCTGCTGGAGGACGACGTGCTCACCGTGACGACGTGCGCCTGCGTGGAGGACGCTCCACAACTGTTCAGGTACGTCGCGGTTGCCGTGCAGGAGGCCGTCGGCGTCACGGTCTGCGTACGCGAGGTGCCTGACGTTCCGCAACCGCTCCAGGACCAGCTTCCACCCGACGACGGTGTGGGAGCGAAGGCCACCTGCGTCCCGGAGCTGCTGGTGAGGCTCGAGCGCTGTGTGCCGTTGATGATCGGCACGATCGGCGTGGCCTGGCAGGACCCGCCGCTGCTCGAACTCGAACTCGAAGAGCCCGACGCGCCATACGAGCAGTACCGCGGAGATCCCACGTTGATTGAAGGAAACAACGAGGCCGAACAGGTGATTGGCCCGGTCAGCGTCGCGTACACGAACGAGCCGGATTTTCCATACGCCACCGAGCGGGTGCCGGTGAAGGAGCACGTCGCTCCCTCCTTGGCGCACTTGGTGTAACCGGAAGGGTAGTCGGCGGCCGCATGGGCGCCCGTGGCGAGCACGGCCAAGGCCGCGCCGCCCAAGATCTTCTTGAACATTGAAAGTCCCCCAAATGAAGTTGTCGATCCATCAACAATCTTCAGTGGCGGTGGCCTCACGCCGGCCTGCCGTCACTGCCGCGCTAGAGGAGCTAAAACCGATTGTCTACCGGTGTCAAGCGGACATTTTCGCTGGTTGCGCCGCGCCCGCCGCGCGGGCACGGGAATCCGGTGTTGTTAGCGCTACAGTCCGCCCGACTGGGACTCGTCCTGCCAGACCGAGCGGGTCTGCCAGTTGAAGCGGATGGTGAGCACGCGTGCGACGAAGAACATGCCCACCGTGATCCACGCGGCGAGCGTGGGCAGCAGCTCGAACTGCCGCGTCAACAGTAGATAGATTCCGCAGGCGAACATGAGCGTGATGGATGTGTATTGACCCGGCCTCATGATCGCCGGGACCTCGCGCACGACCACGTCGCGCAGCAGGCCGCCCGCCACGCCGTTGGTGACGCCCACGAAGATGATGGGAATGACCGGGAACCCCGCATCCTCCGCGAGCTGCATGCCGAACACCGCGAACGCCGGCGTTCCGAGCGCATCGATGTAGTCCACTATCTTCTGGACGGTGTCGGGCCCGATGAGATTGCGCAGGTAACGCGCGAAGCCCGCAGTCACCACTGTGGCGGCGACGATCAGCGTGAGGTACGCCTCGTTGACCAGGAACACCGGCGTGCGATTGAGGAACATCGCGTCGCGGATGAGACCGCCGCCGAGCGCCGCCAGCATCGCGACGATGAACACGCCGGTGATGTCCAACCGCCGGCGGATGGCGACGATCGCGCCGCTGACCGCCCAGGTGAAGGTGGCGATGTAGTCGAACGCAACGGGAACCTGGAAGTCGTCTGTCATGGCGGGCGGATTGTCGGCAGAATCCCGCCGGCGCACCACTGGGCGTGTCGAAAAGGCCGGCGCCCGTTCGACAAGTCCCTGCGGCAAATCCGCCGCCATACAGGGCCGCACATGAACATCCAGATCATCGAGCGCCCGGCCATGCTGCTGGCCGGCATGAGTATCGAAACCAAGCCCATGTCTCCGGACATCCCGGCGCTTTGGCCGAAGTTCATGGCGCGCACTGATGAAATCGACAACCTGCTCGAGCCGCGGGTCTCGTACGGCGTCATGCGCCACGAACCCGGCACCAGGGACGTCTTGCACTACATGGCCGCGGTGTCGGTGACGGCGCTGAACCGCTTTCCCCCGGGAATCACGGCGCTCGCACTCCCGGCCGGCCAGTACGCATCGTTCCGCTATCCACTGTCCGGGCTCGCGCAGGGTTTCTGTGAAATCTTCACGCGCTGGCTGCCCGATTCCGGATACATCCAGGCGTCGGGCCCTTACTTCGAACGTTACGACGAGGAGTTCGATCCCGCCGATGCGAGTTCCCTCGTGCAGATCTGCCTCCCGGTGCGCCGATGACCGAATCCCCTTATCGCTGGATCATCGTTGCGCTCGGCGGCCTCATGGGTTGCGTGGCGCTCGGCGCCATGTTCTCGCTTGCGGTGTTCCTGGCGCCGATGTCCGGCGAATCGGGTTGGTCGCGCGCGGGCATTTCGTTCGCGATGACGATCAACTTCATCGTCATGGCCTTCGGCTCCTTCGGATGGGGCGCCGCCAGCGACCGCTGGGGCGCACGCTGGGTCACGCTGATCGGCGCCGTGTTGTTAGGCGCGGCGCTGGTGCTCGCGAGCCGCGCGGAATCGCTGCCGGGATTCCAGCTCGTGTTCGGCATCGGTGTCGGCATCGCGGCCAGCGCGTTCTTCGCCCCCATGATCGCCACGGTCATGGGATGGTTCGAGACGCGGCGCAATCTCGCGGTATCGCTGGTGTCGGCCGGCATGGGCATGGCGCCCCTCACGATCTCGCCGCTCGCGAGCTGGCTGATCACCCACTACGGCTGGCGTGCGGCGATGTTCTACATCGGCGTCATGGCCTGGGCGCTGCTGATTCCCGCGGCTCTGTTCGCGCGGCGGCCGCCGCCCGCCGGACCTTCGACCGCGGCCCCAGCCGGCGCCGCGGTCGCGGCAGCACGAGGTCCCGACAAACAAGAGATCGGCAAGGCGCTGACCTCGCCGCAGTTCCTCGTGCTGGGCTTCACGTTCATGTTGTGCTGCATGGCGCATTCAGGGCCCATCTTCCACGTGGTGAGTTACGCCATGTACTGCGGCATCGGCGCCATGGCCGCGGTGAGCGTCTACAGCGTCGAGGGCCTGGCCGGGCTGGGCGGCCGCGTACTCATCGGCCTTCTCGCCGACCGCTTCGGCGCAAAGCGGCTGCTGATCATCACGCTCGCGACGCAGTCCGTCGCGATCGCGGCCTACCTCAAGGTGAACGAGCTCTCGGAGTTCTACGCGCTCGCGGTGATCTTCGGCGTGGCCTACGGCGGCGGCATGCCGTTGTACGCGTCGATCGCGCGCGACTACTTCGGCCAGCACATCATGGGCACGGTGTTCGGTGCGGCCACGATGTTGTCGAGCCTCGGGATGGCGATCGGTCCGGTGGCGGGTGGTTGGGTCTATGACACCTACGACGACTACGCCTGGCTCTACATCGCCTCGGCCGCCGTCGGTGTCGGCGCCGTGCTGCTGGCGCTGACGTTTCCGAAGCCCTCAAAGACTCCCGAGCCGGGTCGGGCGGCGCCAGCCTAACAACTCGATGAACTCGCCGAACACGCGTTCGCTGAGCCCCAGCGCCTGCGGACCGTGGCTGTGTGTGTCGCGCAGGATGTGCTCGAGGTGATGCTCCGGTCCCGCGGCCACGGCCTCCTCACGATACTCGGGCACGTGCAGCCATTTCTGGATGAGGTTCTCGTCCGCCTCCAGATGGAATTGCAGGCCGTACGCTCGCTCGCCGTAACGGAATGCCTGGTTGGGGCAGGTGGGCGTGCTCGCGAGATGGATCGCGCCCGGCGGGAGATCGAAGGTGTAGGCATGCCACTGGAACACATGCTGATCGCCATTCAGGTGCCGGCACAACGGATCGCCCTCGGCCGCGGCCGTGGGATGCAGGCGATACCAGCCGATCTCGCGCACGTTGTTGGGTTTGACCGTGGCGCCGAGCGCCGACGCCAGCAACTGTGCGCCCAGGCAGATGCCGAGCACGGGGATGCCGCGATCCAGCGCTTCGCGGATGCAGGCGATCTCGGTGGTTAGATGCGGAAAGCGGTCGGCCTGGTCGACGTTCATGGGGCCGCCGAGCACCACCAGTCCGTTGTATCGGCTCACATCCGGGACGAGATCGGGCTGCCGCGAAAAATTCACGTAGCGGATGCGGAATCCGGCGCGCCGGAGCATGGGATCGAACACGCCCAGGGGTTCGCGGGCCGAGTGCTGGAAGACGAGCAGTTTGCGCATGGAAGCGCACGCATTCTGCCGCATCGAACGCGCGGCCGTCATACACTCTGCCCATGTACAAACTCCATGGATTCGCCCAGTCGGGCAATGCATACAAGGTCGCGGTGCTGTTGCAGGCGTTGCGTCAGCCCTGGACCGCGGTCCATCTGCCGTTCGCGGACTTCGCCGCGGGTATCCAGCGCTCTGACGCCTGGCGGCAGGACGTCAACGCCATGGGCGAAGTGCCCGTGCTCGAAGTCGACGGCCGGAAGCTCACGCAGTCGGCAGCGATCATGTTGATGCTCGCCGACGAACATGGTGAGTATGGCGGCAGGGACCGGGACGAGCGCCAGGAAGTCCTGCGCTGGATGTTCTTCGACAACCACAAGTTCACGAGCTACTTCGCCACCTACCGGTTCACCAAGGCTTTTGGCGGCGCGCAACCGGACCCGGCGGTCATGGGTTTTCTCAAGGGCCGCATCGACAATGCATTCGGCATCGTGGAGAAGCATCTGGCCACTCGCGAATACATCGTGGGGAACGACCCGACCATCGCGGACATGTCGCTATGCGGGTATCTGTATTTTCCGGCGGAGGAGAGCGGCATCGACATCGCCAGCGCCTATCCCGCGATGTGGCGGTGGCTCGAGAGGCTGAAGGCGCTGCCGGGATGGAAGCCGCCGTACGAGATGTTGCCGGGCGAGAGGATCGCGCCGCGCTGGTGAAGTAGCCGGCAGTTCCGCGCGCGTCAACTACCGCGAGGTCATTGGCGCGTCCGGTGTTTCCGCCGACCATTCCAACCCTTTTCCATTCTCGCGCGTCCAAGCCGGATGCAACGATCGACGCGCTTTTTCACCGGGCTCGCCCTGGGCGCCCTGTTCGCCATCCCGGCCCACGCCATCGAAGTGGATGGTCGAATCGGCGCCGAGGAATGGCGGGAAGCCCGGCACCTCACCGACTTCCGCAAGGTCCAGCCGCTCAACGGCGAACCCGGTTCCTTGCCCACCGAAGCCTGGATCCTCGCCACGCCGGAAGGGCTCGCCCTGGCAATCCGCAACGTCCAGCCGCCGTCGGTGCCGCGCACCCTGCAACGCGTCCAGCGCGACTTCGAAGACCAGGTCGATCGCGTGAATGTGATGATCGATTTCGACGGCGACGGCCGCACAGGCTACGTGTTCCGAATCAGTTGCACGGATGCGATCTACGACGGCCTGGTCACGAACGAAACGGTGTTCAGCAAGGACTGGGACGGCAACTGGCGTCACGCCGTCGCCGCGGACGAAAACGAATGGTCTGTCGAGATCCTGATCCCCTGGCACATCGCGCCGATGCGCGAGGCCGAAGGCGGCAAGCGCAACATCAAGGTGTACGTCGATCGCGTGGTCGGCTCCACGGGTGAACGCGTGGCCTGGCCGCTCGCGAGTTTCGAGCGTCCGCGATTCCTCTCCGACTTCGCTCCGATGGAGGTGGTCAGCTACAACCAGTCGCTGTTCGCCTTCACGCCTTACTCGTCCGCGTTGTATGACAACGTGGGGAAGGGCAGCGAGGGAGACGCAGGCTTCGATCTGTTCTGGAAGCCCAATGGACAGACGCAGCTCACGGCCACCGTGAATCCCGACTTCGGCCAGGTGGAGAGCGACGATCTCGTCGTGAACTTCGACGCCACCGAAACCTTCATCAGCGACAAGCGTCCGTTCTTCACCGAGAACCAGGGCCTGTTCGAATACACCACGCCGTCCGACTTCAGTCAGCTGCTGTATACGCGCCGCGTGGGTGGTCCCGCGGACGATGGCGAAGGCTCCGGCGACATCACCGCCGCGCTCAAGCTCAATGGCAGTGTCGGCGCCACGAAGTACGGCGTGTTCGCCGCCGATGAATCCGAGGAAGTCGGGCGCAGCTTCGGCGCCGCGCGCCTGGTGCGCGACTTCAGCAGACAGAATCTCGGTCTCATGGCGACGTTCGTGGACCGGCCGTTTCTCGAGCGCCAGGCCACGGTGCTCGGCGTGGATCACGACTGGCGTCCCACGGCGCGCTGGAACGTGCGCACGCGCGTGTTCGGCAGCGACATCGACCAGGATGGTGAACACACCCGCGACGCCGGCGCCACGGTCTGGGCCGATTACGAGATGGACCGCGGCTGGCGCCAGCAGTGGATCGCGATGCACTTCGGCAACCACCTGCAGATCAACGATGCGGGCTATCTCTCGCGCAACAGCACGAACTACCTGCACTGGCAGGTGAATCGCCGGTTCACCGAGCTGCCGGCGGAATCGCGTTATGCCTCGAAGGACTGGCGGTGGCGCGCGAGCACGAGCCGCAACGATCGCGGCGACCTGCTGAACCACCAGTTCCGCATGAGCCGCGAGAGCCGGTTGCGGGACGGCAGTTATGAATACGCGCAGATCAACGTGAACAGCGCCGGCAAGAACGACCTGATCACGCGTGGCAATGGCGTGGTCAATCTGCCGCCGAACTTCAACAGCTATTTCGAGTACAACCGGCCGCGCAAGGGCAACTGGGGCCATTACGCCGAGGCCGAGATCTACAGCGGCGGCCTCGCGGGCAACGACAGGCTGGGCTACAGCCTGCTCATCGAGCCTACCTACTACGTCAGCGATGCGCTCAATCTGAGCATCGGCGTGTTCGGCAGCCGCACGCCCGCCTGGCTCGTCTGGCAGCAGAGCAATCTCATCGGCAGCTTCGATGGCCGCGAGCTCAACCTCGATGCCAGCCTCAACTGGATCATCGGCCAGCGCCAGGAGCTGCGCGTGAAGCTGCAGGCCATCGCGATCAATGCGCGGCTCGACCAGGCCTATCGAGTCGGTCCTGATGGCAACGCGATCGAGAGCGACGACGCGGTGGACGATTTCAACGTGCGGAACCTGGGTTTCCAGATCCGTTATCGATACGAGCTCGCCCCGCTGTCCTATCTATACGTGGTGTACGGCCGTGGCGGTTATGAACAAGCGAACTTCGCGGAGCGCACGGGGCGCGCGCTGCGCGAGAGTTTCGATCTGCGCGATGACGAGCAGCTCCTGATCAAGCTGAGTTACCGCTTCGAGAAATAGCGGCGCGGCCCGGCTTCGGGACGTTTGCGCGCGACGCTTCGCAGGAACATGCGCGGCGTGTAGTCTCTCCCGCACACACGAGAGGCTCACATGAACGCAACCGCGCAAACCATCGGCTCGACTAACTACAATGCCACGGCCTGGCGAACCATCCTGCTCGGCGGCTTCCTCGCAGGCGTCGCGGACTTCATCTATCCCACCGTGAAAACCGTGATGGCCGGCGGCTCCTGGATGCGGCCGTGGCTGGGCGTGGCTTCGGGCCTGGTGGGTCCCGATGCGGCCCGGCAAGGTGGGCTTGGCATGGTGATGCTCGGCGCGGCGCTGCACTTCTTCATCTGCATCGCCGCTGCGGTGTTGCTCTATGTCATCGTGCGCCGCGTGAAGTGGTTGCCGCGGCATTGGGTCGCACTCGCGATCGGCCATGGCGTCGGCGTGCTGCTGGTCATGAACTACGTGATCCTGCCGCTCTCGGGCATCGGCCGCAGCATCTATCCCGTCGAGCAGCTGCACATCCACGCGTTCTGGCACATCGTCCTCGTGGGGCTGCCCACCGGGTTTTTCGTGGGGCGCGCACTGAAGCTCAAGCCCTGACCTTCCCCCTTTGGGGGGATTCGTCCGCTGCGCTCCGACTTCAAGATGCGCCCGGGTATCCCCGGGGAACATCATGAAAGAAGAAGATTTCAGCGGACGGCACGGCACTCGCATCCACTTCAGATCCTGGCGGCCGACGGCTCCGAAAGGCGTGGTGGTCATTGCGCACGGGGTGAACTCGCATGGCGGACAGTACCAATGGACCGGTGAGCAGTTCCTCGCCGCCGGGTATTCGGTGTATGCCATCGACCACCGCGGCCGCGGCAAATCCGAAGGCCCGCGCTTCTACATCGATGAGATCGCCGACTACACCGAGGACCTGGGCACGCTGATCCAGCTCGCGAAGTCGCGCGATCCCGGACTCAAGGTATTCCTGTTAGGGCACAGCGCCGGTGGCGTGATCGGCACCACCTGGACGCTCGACCATCAGACCGAGATCGCAGGCTTCATCTGCGAGAGTTTCGCCTACAAGGTGCCGGCGCCTGGCCTGGTGCTGGCCATCGTGCGTTTCCTCGGCAAGATCGCGCCGAAGCTGCCGGTGCTCAAACTGCACATGAAGGATTTCACGCGCGATCCGGCGGCGCTGGCGAAGCTCGAGGCGGATCCCCTCTGCAAGGGCGAGGTGCAGCCCGCGCGGACGGTGGCGGCACTGCTGAAGGCCACGGACCGCATGAAAGCCGAATTCTCCACACTGAAACTTCCGCTGTTCATCCTCCACGGGACGCTGGACAAGGCCACGGTGCCCGCGGGAAGTCAGGAGTTCCACGCGGCCGCGAGTTCGAGCGACAAGACGCTGAAGCTTTACGAAGGGCATTTCCACGACCTGCTCAACGACATCGGCAAGGAGAAGGTTTTTGCCGACATCCTGGGCTGGATCAACGCGCGCAACGGCTGAGGGATTTCCATGAGTCGAATTGGCTTCGCGGCGCTGGCCGCGTTGATGGTGTCGGCGTGCCCGGTGTCTGTGACGAAGGCTTCCGGCGCCGCTACCGCGCCCACGCTGTTCATCGACGTGAAGGGCGACCGTATTGCCTATCGGACGGTGGGCAAGGGCAAGCCCATGGTGCTGATCACGCGCATGCGCGGCACGCTGGACACCTGGGATCCGGTTTTCCTCGATGAGCTCGCGAAGGACAATCGCATCATCACCGTGGACTATCCCGGCGTCGGCCACTCGGGCGGCAAACTACCGGCGAGCATCGGCCAGACTGCGGACTTCGTTCTGGCTTTCGCGGATGCGATCAAGCTCGAGCAGTTCGTGCTCCTCGGCTGGTCCTGGGGTGGCACCGTCGCCCAGGCCGTCGTCGTCGATCATCCGGGACGCGTGACTCATGCCATCCTCGTCGGAACCGCGCCGCCCGGCAAACGCGCGAAGGAAATCCAGCAGGTGTTCCTGGACCGCGCGTTCAAGCCGGTCAACGACCTCGATGACGAGATCGTGCTGTTCTTCGAGCCGCGGTCCGAATACAGCCGGAAGATCGCGAAGGAATCGCGCGATCGGATCCGCGCACGCCCGGGCGTGGACGGCCGGATTCCCTCCAGGCCCGACCAGATCAGGGCCTATATCGCCGCGGCCGAGGAATACCACGCCGACGCGGGGGGTAGATTGGCCAAGCTCAAGTCGAGCCGCATCCCGCTGCTGATCATCAGCGGCGACAACGATCCCAGCACCGCTGTCGAGAACTGGTTTGCGCTCAATCAGGCACTGCCGAACGCCCATCTCGTCGTGTACCCGCAATCGGGTCACGCGCCCCAGCATCAATACCCGCAGCTCGCCGCCGAACAGGTGGCGTCTTTCCTGCGGCATGCCGTCCACTGAGAGGAGAAGCCCATGCCCGTATTCAAGACCAAAGAAGGTGTCGAGATTTTCTACAAGGACTGGGGCAGCGGACCGACGCTGGTGTTCCACCACGGCTGGCCTCTGTCGAGCGACGACTGGGACGCGCAGCTCATGTTCTTCCTGGCGAAAGGCTTCCGCGTGGTCG
>JBKPPO010000037.1:0-7537 GCA_046733635.1 Pseudomonadota bacterium
GCCACGGACCAGCGCGTGGCGAACACCAGCGGCAGGCCTGACAACGCCCAGCTCAGGAAGAGTTCATAGACGTCCGCGCCGGTTTGATAGGTCTGGCCGAACAACGCGAGTAGCGCACCCGCGACGATGAAGGCCAGGAATCCCGCGCCGCGCCCCACGAATGACGGCGGTGGTCTGGCCACCGCCACCGCGACGCAGGCCAGGAACAGCAGCTCGAGCAGCGCGAAACGCCCCATGACGGCGATGCGGCTCCAGTTCGCGGCAACGAAGAACACGACGCCCGACGCCAGCGACAAAACGCCGCCGATGCGCAGGCATCGCGAGAGAAACTCCAGGGCTTCGGCGCGCGAAGGACGAGCGTCCGCGAATCCGAACAAGGTATCGACGCCGCGTTCGTCCAATGACCAGGACTTCGCCAGTTGATCCAGTTCGCTTCGCTTCGGGCGGGACGACACGCGGCGCAGTATAGCTACCGCGTCCCGTGTGTCACCGCCGCATCTTGTGATACCCGCGGTATCGCCTAACTCGCCATGACCCAATGCGCGAAGTCATGCCACATCGCCGATCAGCATCCCAATCTCAGCGATGTCGGCTTGATCCACGCCGCGGCCGGCCGCCGCGCGGAAGCCGAGGCGGAGGTCGCGCGCATCCAGGCGCTGGGGCAGAGCGGGCGTGTCGTCGGATACGATCTCGCCGTTCTCGAAGCAGCGCTGGGTAGAACGCAGGAAGCCTGCCGGTCGCTCGAACGCGCCGTGGACGACCACGCCATGCTGCTGGGATGGGCGCGACTGGATCCGCGCCTCGACCCGCTGCGCGGCGAAGCCTGCTTCCGCTCCGTCGAAAGTCGCATCTATGGGACCGTGCCAACCGCGGGCCGATGAGGCATGCTTGCGCCCGCCGTGCGAAGGGGGCGGCGAATTCGAGGAACCCACATGAGCGTCCGGCTCGCAGCCTTACTTCTCCTGAGCTTCAGCACCATCAGCATGTCCAAGAACTCACTGCTCTACATCGCCAGCCAGAATCCCGAGAAGCCCGGCATCCTCACCGCTGAACTGGATGACTCCACGGGTGCGTTGTCGGCGCCGGAGTTCATCCAGGAAACCAGGGATCCCTCGCACTTCGAGATCACGCCCAAGGGCACACACTTATATATGTGCAACTCGGGCACGCCGGGCGGCGTGAGCGCTTTCGCCGTGGACAGGAAGACGGGCGGACTGAAGTTCCTCAACTACATCGAGTCCAAAGGCCGCGGCCCTAGCTACGTGAGCGTGGATGCGTCCGGCAGATACGTTCTCGACGCCAACTACGGCGGCGGCTTCGTGGAAGTGCTGTCGCTGAACAACGATGGTTCTCTCAAGGAGCAGACCGCGTTCGTGCAGCACATCGGCTCGAGCGTCCATGCGCGGCAGGGCAAGCCCTATGCGCACTGGTTTCGCACGGACCCCAGCGGCAAGTTCGCGCTCGCCATGGATCTCGGCACGGACCAGGTGGTGATCTACAAGCTGGACGCGGCCACCGGAAAACTCACGCCCAACGATCCCGCGTTCGCCAAGGTGAACCCCGGCAGCGGTCCGCGGCATCTCGCCTTCCACCCGAACGGCAGGTGGATGTACGGCATCCAGGAACTCTCCAGCGAAGTCGTGGCGTTCAACTGGGATGCCTCGAAGGGTTCGCTCGAGCCGTTCCAGGTCGTGAAGACGCTGGCGGAAACCTTCAAGGACGCGAGCACTGCCGCGGAAATCGCCGTGCGGGGCGATGGAAAATTCCTGTACGCCAGCAATCGCGGCGAGGACAGCATCGTGGTCTACGCCATCGACGCGCGCACCGGCGAGCTCAGCTTCAAGCAACGTGTCTCGTCGGGCGGCAAGACGCCGCGTTACTTCACGTTCGACCCGTCTAACCAGTGGTTCGTGGTGAGCAACCAGGAAGGCGGCAACCTGACCGTCTTCCGGGTGGACGCGAAGACGGGCGAACTGTCGCCCACTGGCAACGCCGTACGAGTCACGCGCCCCATGGGCGTGGTATTCGCCCCCCGATAGGGCGCTAACAAGTTCCCCGTCGCCGAATGGCTACGCTGGGTGGCGCGCGGTCTTGAACCGGGGAAACTAACCCCATCTTGGCCGGCAGCCACCAGAGGTACGCCACCGCAATGACTGACGCTCGCGACCCGGAACACGCGGACGCCCGACGCAAACAACTCATCGACCTGTTCCTGCGTCGCACACAGGCGGAGGTCGAGCAGATGCGCCGCAACGTTCCGAAGCTGATCTCCGGCGAAGCGACGGTGTGGCACGAGTTGCGCTTCCACGCGCAGCGCATCGGCGGGCAGGCAGCGGGACTGGATCTGGGCGTGCTGAGCGCCTGCGCGAAGGAACTCGCGCGGTTGGCCGACGAGAGGTTCACGAGGTCAGACCTCGACGCACATTTCCTGCTGAGCACCACGAGCGCCATCGAGATGGTGGCCATCGAGCTCAACGACCTCTTCTCACAACAGCCTTGACGGGCGGATCAGACGATACGCAGCGCACGCAAGATGGGGTCATAGCTCATCGACATCTGCAGCAGCGCGCAAACCGTGGCCATCACCGATAACTCGATGCCGTGTTTCCGCCGTACTTCATTGATGCGATACACGTCGCCCACCATGCGATGCGCGAAAGCGGGACCGAGCCGCTCGAGCAGCGCCGCCCGCTGCACCTCGGGCACGTCGACCGCCGTCAGCAGTGCGTTGACGAGGTTCACGGCAGATTTCACCTGGCTGCCGGCCACTCGCCCCTCGAGGTAGTGCGCGGTGCGCGACGTGATGTATCCCGCGAGATCGGGATCGTCCTGCGCGCAATGCCGGGTCCAGAACGGCGAGAGAACCTCATTGACGAGCGGTTGAAGCTTTTCGCGCTCCTCGGGCAGCAGGGTCGAGCTCTCGAACGCCGCGATCATCGCGGCGGACACGGCGGCGCAGATCTCGCGGCGGCGCGCCTTGCCGAGGGCGGCATCCGTGAGCGGCCAGTCCTTGTCGATCAGATTGATGACCGAATTTGAGAATTCGTTGAGGCTCACGCCGTAATCGCGCGCGAGCTGACTGGCGGGTATCCCTCGTGCCCCTGGCATTTCGTTCCTTTCGCTGACGAGGCCGGAGTATGACGATATTTCCGCAGCGCGTCAGAACGCGGCGCCTTGTATGAACATGAGCCCTTATGACATGGATTGACGCCCAATCGCGCCGCAAGGCCCTCGCGGTAATCGGCGCCTACACGGACCGAGGATAGAACTCCCGCATGAGGCGGTCGCCGTACGCCACGAGGTTGCCGGTGCGTGACAACTTCTCCTGCAACGGAGATTGGAATATCTCCGGCAACCCGCCCGCGACGAACGCGAACACCGTGGCATCGGCGCCGCACGGCTTGTCGCCCATCAAATAGACGTTGTCGCCCAACACATGAGAGAGCGCTTCGATGGCGCGATTGGCGAGCAGGGTTTTTTCATAGTCGTCGTGCCGGCCCAGTCCATGGCCATGCAAGGTGCGCCGCACGCTCCTGCGCACCACTCGCTCGATGATCGGCCGGATGACCGCCGGCGCGCGCTTGAAGAAGTGCTTCGGACCACGCTCCCAGTTCTCGTCAATGAGCCAGCGCCAGTAGACGAGGTGCCAGTAGAAGTGGTCCTCGAGCATCTTCTCGATGGACCAGGCGATACCCTTCTCTCGCGCCGTAAGGCCCGCGTCGAAATCGAAGCGGTGTTTCTTCTCGATGTGCAGCCGGATCAGCGTGGAGTCGGCGATCACCGTCTCGCCGTCGCGGATGTAGGGTAGTTTGCCCTTGGGCGCCTTGGAGAATCCGCGCGTGTCCGTCTCGTACGGCAGGCCCGACAACTTGAGCAGCATCTCCGCCTTCATGACGAAGGGGCTGGCGTCGGGCAAGCCGAAGAGCGGGCCGTAGGTGTAGAGCTTGATCACGAGGAATCCTCCCGCGCCGGATTATGGCGGCATCGCCTTTTCCGGGCGCGGGTGATTCCGGGACAGGTGTCAGCCCTGTTCCATCAACGCTGGGCTCAGCTCTCGCCCATGACCTTGCCGGTCTCGAGCAGCGACTTGAGGTCGCTGAGGATCCAGTTCCATCCGCCGCCGCCCTGTTCGTTGAACGTGGACTGCGTGGCGGCGCTCATGATGGGCGCGCCCGTGGTGTCGTGCGTGACCGTGAGCAGGCAGAAACCCGGGTGCGAAGCGGTGATTTCGTAGGTGAGACGCGTGAAACCCTCGGCCTTGTGTTCGTCGTTGAACAACCAGCGATAGGTCTGCACGAGTCGGGAAAGCGGCTTCACCTCCACGATCTCGCCATCGATGATGGTTTCCGGGAGCCCATAGGACTTCATCTGGTCGTTGGCCTTCGCGCGGTATTTGCCGCCCGGCCTGAGCTCGTATTCCTGCACGGCCTGGTAGCCGTAGCGGCCATTCCACGCAGGATCGGTGATCGCATCCCAGATCGCCTGTGCGGTCGCGCGGATGTAGATCTGGTGGATGTGCGTCACGCGGTCTTTTTTGCCTTGGTCCATGATTTGCGGGTCTCCAAAGTTGTCTTGAGGTCCGCGAGGGCTGACACCTCGCGTTCTGTGTACTTGTCGATCCAGCGGTCGTGGATCAGACGGATCGGGACGGCGTTGAGGAAATGAAGTTTTTCGCGCCCTTCACGCCGGGTGATGACGAGGCCCGCCTCTTCGAGCACCTTGAGGTGCTTCATGACGCCGAAGCGCGTCATCTCGAGTTCCCACTCGAGCTCGCCCAGCGTCTGGCCGTCCCGCTTGTGCAGGAGATCCAGCAGGAATCGGCGCGACGTATCCGCCAGCGCCTTGAACACCAGGTCCTCGTTCAACATGGCCGGGACTATAGGTGACCATTTGGTCACATGTCAAAGGTAAGCATTTTCGTGCGGAGATTTCCGCGTTTTTCAGTCAGCGATCTGCAGGAGTTTCAGCCGGCTCGACGCGCCGGACTTCACCGTGACCTGCCTTGCGCACGCCGAAGTGCGCCACGAGCTCGTCGACGCGCGAGTTGGGTTTCACTTTCAGCTTCAGGGTGCGCAACGTGCGCGAGACTATCGCATCGGAACTTGCCGCGGAGACCCGGGGGCAGAGGTCTCCGCGGCGGCCCCCGGGCATCCTGCCCCTACACGAGCCTCGCGGCTCCTGCCTCCAACAACGCGTGCGCCGCGTCGGCGAATGTGCGGCCGAGTTCGCGATCCATGGCGGTCACGGCCGACTGTTGAAACTGCGTGCCCATCACGATGAGGTCGGCGCCGCTGAGTCCATCCGGGAACCACGAAGGCGCCGCCCAGGGCAGCGGCCATCGGACCTGCAACGTGTTGATGCACAGATCGTCGACGAAGCGCGCCACGTGTCCGCCAACGATCACGATGCCTTTCTCGCCGCCCGGCCGCGGAATCAGGTTCGCGATCTCGAGAACCAGCGTCATGCGCTCGGTGAATTCGAGCACCACGCCGGCCAGGAACGCCGGTCGCGGCGGCAGGGGCTGCGGATTCAGCGAGATCTGCGCCTGCGGGTCGCCGCCGATCACGTCCCAGACGCGGGGATGCTTGACCGCGATCTCGCGCCATAGCGCCGTGTTCATGCCCGCACCCATCGCCGTCCTCTCGAGCGCGCGGCGCATGTAGGGATCCATGGGGCCCGGAGTTTCCTCCGGGCCTCGAGTCGCGGATCCTGCCGTGAGCTGGCTAACTAACGCGGTCAGCGCCTCGGCGGAGAGCAGCTTCGGCGGCGGGCGCGGACCGGGCTGGCCCGGCGCATCCGTGGCCGGCTCGACCGGATCGGGTTCCGGGTCGGGATCGATGGGTTCGGCCGGCTCCGTGGATTCGACGACATGGAGGGTGCGATACGCGGTCACATTCATTGTTTTTCCCCTGATGCTCCGTTTCGGGGCCGAATTTCGCCGGCCGGGCGCCGGGACGCGATGGACGGGCAATGATCCGGTGCTGACTTGTCTATGATTCGCCTCCTGATTCCCGGGAAGGTGCATGGACAAGCGGGTCATTCGGTTCGATGGCTGGAAAGTGGACTTCAGTTCGGGAGAGATCTCGAAGGACGGCGCCACTCACCGCCTGCAGGACCAACCGCTCCAGATCCTCGACGAACTGGTCGCCAACGCCGGCGAAGTCGTCACCCGGGAGCAGCTCATCGCGCGGTTGTGGCCCAAGGGCGTGGTCGAATACGACACGGGGCTCAACAGCGCCATGCGCAAGCTGCGCATCGCGCTCGGCGATGACGCGGAAACGCCTCGTTATATAGAGACGTTGCCGCGGAAGGGGTACCGCTTCATCGGCAAGCTCGTCGACGAAACGGCCGCCACGATCCCGCAGCTTCCCAAGCTGCTCTCGGACTACAAACCCACGCCGTTCGAGACCGGCCTGATGATCGGCCGGCGCGCGTCGGACCGGCGCGCACCCTACAAGCGGCTTGCGCTGGGTTTCGGAAGTATCCTCGCGGCAGTGCTGCTGTCGGTCTGGGTCTGGCGCATGCCGGGCACCCTGTTCCAATCGGACCCGCCGCCCACGCCGTTGCCCACCGTCGTCGTACTGCCGTTCGTGGACATGAGCGTGGCGCAGAACGAGCAGGCGCTCTGCGACGGACTCACGGAAGAACTCGCCAACTGGCTGGCGCACATCCCCACCCTTCGCGTCGTCGCGCGGACCTCGGCGTTCGCGTTCAAGGGCGAAAACCTCGACGTGCGCCAGATCGCGCAAAAGCTCGGCGCCACACATGTGCTCGAAGGAAGCCTGCGGCGTTCGCAGGATCAGCTGCGCATCACCGTGCAGCTCATCGAGGCGGGCCAGGGCCTGCACGTATGGTCGGATTCGTACGACCTGCCGTTGGGCAACATCTTCAACATCGAGGACACGGTGTCGCGCGCCGTTGCCGAAGCGCTGCATCTGCAGCTCTCGCCCGACACGGCCAGACAATGGGCCGAGCGCCGCTCCGATTCGACCAACGGCTTCGAGCTCTACCTGCTCGCGCGCGAGCGCCAGCGGCTGCGAACCGCCGAGGACAATCTCCGGGCCGCGCAATATTTCCGCCGCGCCATCGAGGCCGATCCCGATTACACGCCGGCGCTCACGGGACTCGCAGAGACATTGCTCAATGGACTCTCGCTGAATCGCACGCCGCTCGAGGACGTGAAGGCCGAAGTCGAGCCGCTCATCAATCGCGCGATGACGCTCAGCCCCGAAGCGGCGCACGTGCTCGCGGTGAAGGGCTGGCTGCTCACGGAGGAATACAAGACCGACGAGGCGCTGCCGCTGCTGCGGCGCGCGATCAAGGCGAATCCGAATGACGCGGCCAGCCACCGGTTCCTCGGAATCCTCCATGAGCGCATGGCCCAGCCCAACGAGGCACTGGCGCATTTCTCGGCCTCGGCAGGACTCGATCCGCTGGATTTCCTGCCGCAGGTGTTCCGTTGCATCCAGCTCACCGAGATCGGCCAGCTCGTCGAAGCCACCGCCGCGTGCCAGCGCGCGCGCGAACTCGACCCGAA
>JBKPPO010000038.1:0-17505 GCA_046733635.1 Pseudomonadota bacterium
GCGTGAGGCCCAGGCCCGTCATCATGACGCCGCCCAGCAGCATCTGTAGCGCCGAGAAGGCCAGCAGATCGAGCTTCGAATGCACGTTACGGATGTAGACCGTGGTGGCCGACCACACGAACACCGCCACGAGTATCAGCAACTGCATGCCGAAGTCGCCGGCCACGATGCCGCCGCGCGGCCAGAGGATCAGCGCCGCGCCCGTGAAGCCGACGACGAGCCCGATGACCGTACGTCGGTCGAGCGCATGCGCGCGCCGCCCGCGTGTGGCAAACATCGCGATCCACAGCGCGGCCGAGGCATTGAGGATCGCCGCCTGGTTGGAGGCGACCGTCTGCATGGCCCAGTTGGTCAGGCTGTTCGGGATCACCACGCTTCCCGCGGCGACGATGAGCAGATGCCGCCACTCCGTGGCGTCGAGCTCGAACCTCCGCCCGAGCGCCAGCGCCGTCATGCCCAACAGGGTGCCCGCGCAGATGAAGCGGATGCCGCCGAACAACACCGGCGGCATCGTGTCGAGCCCGATGCTGGCCGCCAGGTAGGTCGATCCCCAGACGAGATAGACGATGGCGAAGGCGATCGCGAGTTTCGCGCGGCGTGAAATGGGGACATTCCTTGTTTTCTAGGAAACGGGGACGCGCCTCGATCGAGGCGGAGGAAAGCTTAGAGATTCGACGCGCGCCGCGCCAAAGAAAAGGGCCGCGCCCCCGGAAGAGCGCGGCCCGCTGCTGCCAGTAATCGCGAGGCTTACCCCTGCGTCGCCTTGCCGCCCTTCACGCCGACGCGATACAGCCACCAGCCGATGCCGGCAAGGATGATCAATCCCGCGGTCTCGCCCAGCGTCCCATGCAGTTGCAGCGCCGAGGGCAACGCCATCACATCGCCGCGGCCCGCAGCCACGATCGGGATCGCCATGAGGATGCCCATGAGCGCCTCGCCCGTGATCAGCCCCGCCGCGAACAACATGCCCTGGCGATTGCGCTTCTCCTGCTGCTCTTCGCTCAAGCCCTTGCCGAAGGTCTTCGTCACCAGGTAGTTGAGCAGGCCGCCGATGAAGATCGGCACCATCGTCTCGAGCGGCAGATAGATGCCGATCGCCGCCGCCAGCACCGGTACGCGGAACGGCGCGTTCTTCGCCTTCAGGATCTGGTCGAAGATGATGACCGCGACGCCGATCAACGCGCCGATGCCGATCATGTCCCAGGGCAGCTCGCCGCCGAACAATCCCTTGGCCACCGACGCCATGAGATTGGCCTGCGGCGCCTGCAGCGGACGCGGATGCTGCTCGGTGGGTTCACCGCCGATGCCATACGCTTCGGCGAGCAGGTTCAGCGTCGGCGCCATCACCATCGCGCAGGAGATCGAGCCGACCGCCAGCATCACCTGTTGTTTCCACGGCGTCGCACCGACGAGATAGCCGGCTTTCAGATCCTGCAGGTTGTCGCCGGCCACGCAGGCCGCACAGCACACTACCGCGCCGATCATCACCGCGGCGACCGGACCGATCGTCGACTCCTTGCCGAGGAACCCGAGCAGCACCAGCGCCGCGAACAGGATCGTGGCGATCGTGATGCCCGACACCGGGTTGTTGGAGGAGCCGACGAGGCCTGCCATGTACGCCGACACCGCGCAAAACAGGAAGCCCGCGACCACCATGATGATGGCCATCGCGAAGCCCACGCCGATGCTGTCGACGATGCTGTAGTAGAGGATGCCGAGCGGCAGCGTGAACGCCACGATGCCGACGAGCACCCACTTCATCGGCATGTCCTTGTCGGTATGCGCGACGTTCGCCGACGCGCCCGCGCGCGCCGCGGCGAGGCCGCTCTTCACACCCGAAACGATGGAGCTGCGCAGCGTGATCAGCGCCCAGAGGCCGCCGACCAGCATCGCGCCCACGCCGAGATATCGGATCTGCGCCGAGCGCAGCATCGCCGCCGTCGTCTCCGCACACTCCGAGCTCGACAGGCCCGCGCAAGCGCCGGCAATGGCCGCGGCGAGCTCGGGATTCTGCGGCAGGAAATACTCGTGGTAGATCGGGATCGCGATGTTGTACGAGAGCAAACTACCCGACACGACCACCGCGCCGATGTTCAGGCCCACGATGTAACCCACGCCGAGCAGCGCCGGCGAGATGTTGGTGCCCATGTAGCCCACGTACTTGCCGATGAAGCCGCTGGCGAGCGCGCTGTCAGGGATGAACCGCAGGCCGCTCGCGGCGATCAGCTTGCCGATGCCGCCGATCAACGCCGAGAGACCCAGCACCTTCACGCCGGCCTTGGGGTTTTCGCCGGCGCGCAACACTTCCGCCGCCGCCTTGCCTTCGGGGAACGCCATCTGCTGATCGACGATCAGCGACCGGCGGAGCGGCACCGAGAACAACACGCCCAACAAGCCGCCCAGGCCTGCGATGGCGAGCACCCAGGAGTACTTGAAGTCCGTCCAGTACCCCATGAGCACCAGCGCCGGCACGGTGAAGATCACGCCCGAGGCGATCGACGTGCCGGCCGACGCGCCGGTCTGCACGATGTTGTTCTCGAGGATGCCGCCGCCACCGAGTGCGCGCAGCACGGCCATCGAGACTACCGCCGCCGGGATCGCCGAGGCGATGGTCATGCCGGCGAACAATCCCAGGTAGGTGTTGGCCGCCGCGAGGATCACGGCGAGCACGATGGCGAGGATGATGGCGCGCGCAGTGAGCTGCGGCGCCGGAGCCAGGTTGGAGTTCATCTAGCTAGTCCTTCTTGTTGTCGGTCTTGCCGGAGAGCCGCGGCTCACCAGCCGCAGCTTTGACCCTTGTTCTGCTCCGCCAGCCACCCTTCCAATGGACGGAAGTAGTCGAGGATGGCTGATGCGTCCATCTGCTTCGTGCCCGTGAGCTTCTGCAGCGTCTCCGGCCACGGCTGGCTCGAGCCCAGCGCCAGCATCTCGCCGTAACGGCGGCCAGCTTCCTTGTTGCCGAAGATGGAGCACTCATGCAGCGGGCCCGTGTATCCGGCCGCGTCGCAGAGCGCCTTGTGGAACTGGAACTGCAGGATGAACGAGAGGAAATACCGCGTGTACGGCGTGTTGCCGGGGATGTGGTACTTCGCGCCCGGATCGAAATCCGCCTCCGTGCGCGCCACGGGCGGCACGACACCCTGGTACTTCAGGCGCAGATCCCACCAGGCCTTGTTGTACTCGCCCGGCTTGATACGGCCGTCGAACACGCCCCAGCGCCACTCGTCGATGAGCTTGCCGAAGGGCAGGAAGGCGATCTTGTCGAGCGCCATCTTCATCTGCTGATTGATGACGGCTTCCTGCGACGGCTTCACCGCGCCGACGAGGCCGATCTTGTGTAGATAGCCCGGCGTCACCGAGAGATTCACCGCGTCGCCCACGGCTTCATGGAAGCCGTCGTGCGCGCCATCCTGGAACAGGACCGGCTGGTCCTTGTACCAGAGGTAGTAATAGACGTGGCCCAGCTCGTGGTAGACCGTGAACAGGTCTTCCTCGATGGGCTTGATGCACATCTTGATGCGGACGTCGTCCGAGTCGTCCATGTCCCAGGCGCTGGCGTGACACTGCACTTCACGATCGCGCGGCCGCGTGAACATGGAGCGTTCCCAGAACTTCTGCGGCAGCGCCGGGAACCCGATCGACGTGTAGAAACTCTCGGCGGAACGCGTGATCTTGAGCGCGTCCCACTTGTTGGCTTTCAACAGGCGATCGGCGCTTTCGATGCTGGCCTTGGGATAGGGCTTGAGCAGATCGTCGTAAACGCGGTTCCACTGCTGCGCCCACATGTTGCCCAGCAGGTGCACGGGGATCGGTTTGCCGTCGGCCACCTTGTCCTTGCCGTACTTCTCGCCGAGACGCTTGCGCGCGTAGCAGTGCAGGCTCTTGTAGAGCGGCTCCACCTGTGAATACAGGCGCGCGGCTTCCTTCTCGAAATCCCCGGCGGACATGTCGTAACGCGAGCGCCACAACACACCGACGTTGTCGTAGCCCAGTTCACGCGCGCCTTCGTTGGCGAGCGTGGCGAAGCGCTCGTACTTCGGGCGCATGGGCCTGGCGATGGAGTGCCAGCCCGTCCACGCCTCGGTCAACGCGTCGTAGTTGCGGCTGGTGGCGATGATGTCGCCGAGCTCATCGAGGTTCTGGCACTTGTCGCCTTTACAGTATTTTCCCTCGCCGTACATGGCTTCGAGCTCGGTCCCGAGCGTCGCGAGCTCCGAGCGCTTCGCCGGATCGGAAGGCGCGGGCGCGCTCACGCCGAGCTTGATGAGCTCGATCGAACGTTTGGTCGACGCATCGAGCGTCGCGCCGTCATAGGCCTTCGCCTCGCCGGCCTTGCGGCTGTAGTACTCGAGGTAACGCTCCGTGGCGCGCGCGTTGAGATACTGCGTATCGGGAGTGATGTACGTCGCCTGCGCGAACCCGGCGGCATTGGCCTCCTTGAAGATGCCGACGAGATCGCTGTTCACCTGCGAGACGAATTCGGCCGCGGGCATCGGCGCCGGTGCGGGCGCTTCGGTCACCGTGGCCTTCTCGAGCTTGGGCGGCGGCGTGGGGCCCTTCGGTCCCACGGGGCAGCCGGTGAGGCCGATGGAAACGAGAACCGCCGCGCTGGCGGCGAAGTAACGGTTGGTCTTCATTTGCGATCTCCGATCCAGCTACGCAGTCCGCGCGAGATCAGCAGGATGAACACGCCGGCGCCGCCGCCGACGAGCGTCATGAGCCAGAACTGGCCGGGCAATTCGTCGGCCTTGAGCATGGCCGAGTGTCCGCCCACGAGTCCCGCCACCGTATTGCCGATCGCGGCGCCGAGGAACCAGGTGCCCATGAGGCTGCTCACGAACTTGGGCGGCGCGAGCTTCGTGACGTTGGAGAGTCCGACGGGCGAGAGACAGAGTTCGCCGAAGGTGTGGATCATGTAGGCCAGCAACAACCAGGTCGGCCCCACCTTGCCGCCGCTCGACACCACGAGCTGCGCCGCGAACATCATGATGAGGAAGCCCAGGCCTAACAGGATCAGGCCCAGGCCCATCTTGGCGGGCGCGGACGGATCGAGATTCTTCGCGCCGAGGTACACCCAGATCCACGCGAAGAACGGTGCGAACACGATGATGCACACGGGGTTGATCGACTGGTACCACGAGGCCGGGTGCACTCCCTCGGGGAACATGGAGCCGAGCGCGGACCGGTCCGTATATTCCTGGGCGAACGTGTTGAACGTGGTGGCCTGCTGCTCGAAGCCGCCCCAGAACAAGGCCGCGCACAGGAAGAAGATGATGATGACGCCGACCCGCTTCTTCTCCTCGATGGTCAGCCCGCCGAAGATCAGCATGTAGCCGAAGAAGCCCACGGCGATCGCCACCTGCGTGACGAAGAGGCCATGCGCCAACGTGGTTTCCGAAGGTCGCGAATCACCGCTGAAGAGAAGCGAGACCGCGATGACCACGGCGGCAGTGACGATGCCGACGAGCGTCCAGATCCGCGTGCGCTGCTGCTGCGGCACCTCGGGGGCGAAGCCCGCGTTGCCGAGATACCGCTGTGTCATCTTGAACTGCACCAGGCCGATCAGCATGGCGATGCCGCAGGTCAGGAAGCCCAGGCGCCAGTTCCAGGCTTCACCCAGTCCGCCGGCGATGAACGGGCCCGCGGCGGCGCCGAGGTTGATGCCCATATAAAAGATGGAGAAACCCGCGTCGCGCCGCGCGCCCGGCTGACCCTCGTACAGCGCACCGACGACGCTCGACACGTTCGGCTTCAGCATGCCGATGCCGAGCACCACGACCGCGAGGCCGATGTAGAAGACGGCCGGTGTGGACGGGATGGCGCAGACGAAGTTGCCGATGGCGATGAACACGCCGCCGTAGAACACGGCATTGCGCTGTCCGATCAGGCGATCCGCGAGCCAGCCGCCGGGGATGCAGGCGAGGTACGCGGCGCCGGTGAACAACGCGTACACCGCACCCGCGGTCGCGCCGTCGAGGCCGAAGCCCGGGTTCTGTCCCGTCGCGGCCGCCGCGAGGAACAGGACCAGCATGGCGCGCAGACCGTAGTAGGTGAATCTCTCGAAGAACTCGGTCATGAACAACGTGGCAAGCCCACGCGGATGACCGAAAAAGCTACGGCTGTAGTCGGGCGACACGATGGTCGTCGTGGTCGGATCGTTCATTATTTCCCCGGATTTTTATGGGCGCTCGTGCGCCTCGATGAGGCCGAGTCTGTACCAACGGCCCCGGGGCCAGCAAGGCAAACGGCGCGCGCGAGAGCGGCCCGCCGCAGGATCAATTCGTCTGGGCTTCTTCTTTCTCTTCGCGCTCGGCCGCTTCGCGGCGCATTTTCTGCATGATGCGCGCCATCACGAGACCGCCTTCGTAGAGCAGCCACATCGGCAGCGCCATGATGGTCTGCGAGATCGCGTCGGGCGGCGTGAGGAACGCGGCGATCACGAAGATGCCGATGATCACGTAGCCGCGGTTCCGGCCCAGGCTCTCCACCTGCACGAGCCCGGTGAGCACCAGCAACACCACCGCCACGGGTACTTCGAAGGCCACGCCGAACGCGAAGAACAGTGTGAGGATGAAATCCAGGTACGCCGCGATGTCCGGCATGTAGGCCACGCCCGCCGGCGCGGTCCCCACGAGATAGCTGAACATCACGGGGAACACGACGAAGTACGCGAACACCACGCCGGAATAGAACAGCACCACCGATGACACCAGCAGCGGCACGGCGAAACGTTTCTCTTTCTTGTAGAGACCGGGCGCCACGAAAGCCCAGATCTGGTACAGCAGCACGGGCATCGAGATGAAGATCGAGGCGTAGAACGCGAGCTTGAACGGCGTCATGAACGGCGTGACGACGCCGGTCGCGATCAGCGTCGTGCCTTGCGGCAGCTTCTCGAGCAGCGGCTGGGCGATGAAGCTGTAGAGATCGTTGGCGAAGACCGCGCAGGGGATGAACACCACGAGCAGCGCCAGCATGCCCTTCATGAGGCGATCGCGCAGTTCGAGCAGGTGCGACATCAGCGTGCCTTCGGCAAGCTGTTCCTCGCGGCTCTGCTGCTCGTGCGCCATCGGTCAGGGCGCCTTCGGCGGATCCTGCGGACCCGTGACGTGGGGCTCGCTGGTAGTTAGATCGAACTCACGCTGCCCGCCTTCGGCCACGGGCGGCGGCACCGGCTCCACCGGCGTCTCGGTGGCGTGCGCCGACTGGTTCGACGGATGCATGTGGTGATCCGGCGGGTAGAACTGCTCTTCGGTGTCGTTGGTGTACGAAGGCGTGTAGGGCGGCGCGGGTGGTGGCGGGGCCGAAGTCTGCGTCGACGAGGCGGGCTTCTTCGGATCCAGCGAGGTGTCGATGCCGGGATCCACGTTCATCTTCGTCTCGAGGGAATGCGCTTCCTCCTCGAGCTGATCGCGGAACTGCCGCGCCATCGCGCGCGCGCGACCCACCCAGCGGCCCACCTGCTGGGCGAGCTTGGGCAGCTTCTGCGGACCCAGCACCAGCAGTGCGAGTGCGAAGATCAGCAGCAGTTCGGTGAATCCGACTTCAAACATCGAGGACTCCGCCGCGCGGCGGTGAGGAGCGGGGCAAGACTTGCGAAACGGGCGCGGCTGCGCCGATCAGGCCTTGTGCTCGCTCTTCTCCGCGTTGGACTTCGCGGATTCGGAAAATTCGGCGTCGGCCTTGAGCTGTTTGACCGACTCTTCCTGGTCACCGTCGTTCATCGACTTCTTGAAGCCGCGCACGGCCGAGCCCAGGTCCGAGCCGATGGTCTTGAGCTTCTTGGCCCCGAAGATCAGCAAAACGACGATCAGGATGACTACGAGTTCTTTGAAACCAATCGGGCCCATGAGGCGCTCCTAAGCGGGGTGTGACCCCCCCAGAAAAACTGAAATGAACGTGCCGGAATGATAAGTCAACAGAGGGCTCAAACCTAAGAAAGTTCGGCCTGGCCCGAGACCCCCATCACGCGGGGCGGCGAATGTTAAGTGCCGGTAACTGCAGTGTTGTTACGGCGCGTCCGCTGACGGCGCGGGCGTCGGGGCGGCGGGGACCTGGATCCAGAACGTCACCGGCCCGTCGTTCACGAGAGATACGCGCATGTGGGCGCCGAATTCGCCGGTTTGCACCCGGGCGTGCTGCCGGCGCGCGATCGACACGAGCTCTCCGAACATCGCGCGCGCAGTCTCGGGCGACTCGGCGGTGCTGAAGCCCGGGCGAGTTCCCTTGCGGGTGTCGGCCGCGAGCGTGAACTGCGGCACCAGCAACAACCCGCCGGCGGTGTCACGCAGCGAAAGATTCATGCGGCCGGCGTCGTCTTCGAAGATCCGGTACGTGAGCACGCGCTCCAGCAGGCGCTCGCCCTGCGCCATCGTGTCGCCGCGTTCGATGCCTATCAACGCCAGGATTCCCGGGCCGATGCTGCCCGTCACGCGAGCGTCCACGGCGACGGCGGCTTCACTGACCCTTTGAATGAGAGCTATCAAGGCGCGCGTATTCTGCCCGGTGGCATTTGCGCGCCCAAGTCCTTAATATCGCGGCCTGTTTTTTGGGAGTTCGGGACGTTCCAGACATGTCATTGCGCACCTTGGCCGTAGCTTCGTTGTTCTTCGCGCCCGTGATCTTCGGAACTGCCCAGGCCCAAGCCCCTGCCGAGGGTGACGTCAAGCGCGGTCAGGCGCTGGCCTACACCTGCAATGGCTGTCACGCCATCCCTAACTACAAGAACGTGTACCCCACGTATTCGGTGCCCAAGCTGCTCGGTCAGCGCCCGCAGTACCTGGTCGCGGCGCTCAAGGCGTACAAGAACGGCGAACGTTCACACGGCACCATGCACTCCCAGGCCGCTTCGATGAACGATCAGGACATGGCCGACGTCGCCGCTTACCTGGCCGGTCCCAAGGTCCTTTCCGAATCCAAGAACGACGTGCCCGCCGAGAAGCGGCCGAAGGCCAGCGAAACCTGCCTGGCCTGCCACGGCACCAACGGCGTCGGCATCACGGCGGACTACCCGACGATCTCAGGCCAGCACAGCGACTACATCGCGCGCGCGCTCACGGACTATCAGAAGGGCGGCCGCAAGAACGCGATCATGGCGCCCATGGTCGCCACGCTCACGAAGAAGGACATCGAAGAACTGGCGGCGTATTACTCGCGCCAGTCGCCTGCGCTGCAGACGCTGCCGCGCAAGATCGACTTCACCGCGGCGAAGTAGTCCCCTTTCGGGCTGCCGCCCGAGCCTTTTTCATTTTCCTTTCTGGAGCTGCCGCTCCAGCCTGTTCTATTTCCCTTTCTGGAGCTGCCGCTCCAGAAAGGTGACGATGGTCTTCTGATAGAAATCCCGGTTCTGCTTCTTCCGGAACCCGTGGCCTTCGTCCTTGGCCGCGAGATACCAGACCTCGCCGCCGCGTCCGCGGATCTTCGCCACCATCTGCTGTGATTCGCTCGCGGGCACGCGCGGATCGTTGAGACCCTGCACGACGAGCAGCGGCTTCGAGATGCGCGCCGCGCTGGTCAGCGGCGAGATCCTCTGTAGATAGGCCCGCATGCGCGGGATGCGTTCGTCGCCGTATTCGGCACGCCGCAGGTCGCGGCGATACGCCGAGGTGCTCTCGAGGAAGGTCACGAAATTCGAGATGCCGACGACGTCGATGCCGCCGCGCAGCCGGTCGCCGTAGTTCACCATCGCGGCCAGCGACATGTAGCCACCGTACGATCCGCCGGACACGAACACGTTCTTCACGTCGAGATCGCGCTGCGCACCCACCCACACCAGCAGCGCGCCGATGTCCTTCACCGAGTCCTCGCGGTCCTCGCCGTTGTCGAGATTCAGGAAGGTCTTGCCGTAGCCTGACGAGCCGCGCACGTTGGGCGCGATCACCACGAAACCCATCTCGCGCACCAGGAACTGCGTGAAGGGACTGAACGTCGGCACGCTCTGCGATTCCGGACCGCCGTGGATGTCGATGAGCACGGGGTGCGGCCCGGGCCTGCCCACGGGTTTGTACATGAACGCCGGGACCTGCCGCTGCTTGCCGCCGACGCGATCGAACGTGGGGAAACGCACGAGCTCGGCCGCCGCGAACTGCAGCGGATCCACCGGTCCCACCTCGCTCCTGGTGTAACGCACCAGTGAGTTCTTCTCGAGCTCCAGCACGAACACGTCGCGCGGCGACTGCGCCGTCTCGAACGTGAGCGCCAGCTTCTTCGCGGTGCGGTCGAAATCCAGGCGGCCGATCTGTCCGTCGGGCAGCGGCGGCAGGATCTCCGAGCGGCTCGCGAGGTTCAGCACGGTGAGCTTGTCGAGGCCGTCCGCATTCGCCACCCAGGCCAGGTATCTGCCATCGTCGCTGCGCGCGAAGCCGTCGATGTCCCAGGGGATGTGCGCGGTGAGCACTTCGGCCACGCCCGTCGCGAGATCGATGCGCCGGAGTTGCTCGAACTCGCTGTCCCGGTTGGTGATCACGTACACGCCGCGGCCGTCGGCCGTGAATGCGGCCTGCGAGACACTGGCCGGGCCCTTGCCTTCGCTCACCGGGGTGAGCTGCGCCGTGGCCAGGTCCATCACGTAGAGATGGCTCTCGTTGGCCGACACGAAGTTCGAGATCAGCAGACGGCTGTCGTCGGGCGACCAGTCCTGCACGGACCAGCTCTTCTGGAAGCCATTGAACACGAGGCGCGGCTGCGCGAAGTTGTTAGCCGGCTCGGCGACATGGAGGTCGTAGCTCTGCCCATCGCGCGCGGTGCTGTGGAAGGCGACGCGGCGACCGTCGTGGCTCCACTTGAGACCGCCATGCAGGCCCTTGCCGCCCGAGAGCATGCGCACGGCGCGCGAGTTGATGTCGTACCAGTACACCTGCGCCATCTCGTTGCCGCCGGTGTCCTTGAGAAACGCGAAACCCGACGCCGCCGCCGACTGCGGGGCGCGCGCGACCACCACGGGCTCCTTGTAGAACGTGATCTGCTCGCGCGCTCCCAGCGGCTGGACCACGCGGTGGATCTGGTCGACGTCGCCGAAGCGTGTGGCCACCAGCAGCGAGCCATCCGGCAGCCAGTCCACGAAGCTCGCGCCGCGCGCCTGCATGTAGTCTTCGAGCCGAGCGGTGAGCGCGGTCTCCACCGAGGGGATGTTCTCGAGCAGCAGATTGCCACGCTCCTCCTTCTGCACGGGCGCCGGAGCGGACGCGGCAGGTTGTGAGGCGAGCAGCGTCGCGGAAACGATCGTCAGGAGAATTTTGGCCTTCATGCTGCTATGTTGCCGCAAGCCATGAATGCCGTCATGCCACGACTGACGCAATTCGCCGATGGCATCACCGCCGTCGACACCGAATACGTGCGGCCGCAGATGGATGCCTCGCATGTGATCGTGGCTGATGGACAAGCCGCGATCGTGGACACCGGCCCGAACGGGGCCGTGCCCCTGGTGCTGGCGGCGCTGGAGAAATTGCAGGTGGCCGCCGACGCCGTGCGCTACCTGTTCCTCACGCACGTGCATCTGGATCATGCCGGCGGCGCCGGTGCGCTCATGAGCGCGTTGCCCAACGCCACGTGCGTCGTGCATCCACGGGGCGCCCCGCACATGATCGACCCCGGCAAACTCATCGATGGCACACGCGCCGTGTACGGCGAGGAGCTTTATTCCCGGCTCTATGGCGAGATCCTGCCCATCGATCGCGAACGCATCGTGATCGCGCAGGACGGGCAGCGGTTCTCGATGCCCGGCCGCGAGTTCGAGTGCGTGCACACGCCGGGGCATGCGCTGCATCACCAGGCCATCGTCGATCACGCCACCGACTGCATCTTCACGGGCGACACCTTCGGCATCTCCTACCGCGAGTTCGACACCGCGAAGGGCGCGTGGATCATGCCCACGACCACTCCGACGCAGTTCGATCCCGGGCAGCTCAAGGCGTCGGTCATCCGCCTCATGCAGTTCCGGCCGCGAAAGCTCTACCTGACTCACTACAGCGAAGTGTCCGATTGCCCGCGCCTGGCCAACGACATGTACGACGCGGTGGATCAGTTCGCGCGCATCGCACGCGCTGCCGGCCCGCAAGGCCATGCCCGCATCCGCTTCGAACTACGCGCGATGGCGCACGACAGCTTGCGCGAACATGGCTGCGCGATGACGCCGGGTGAGATCGACGCCATCCTCGGCAAGGATTTCGACCTCAACGCCGCCGGACTCGTAGCCTGGCTGCAGCGCGAAGCGCGATAACCGTTACAAAAGAAACTATTGTCGAATGTCCGCGCCCGCCTCGCGGGTTCGTGGGACGCGGCCGGGCGGTGACGGGTTGTCAGTGGCCCGGCCGGTAGGTGGCCGATGGACCTGCCCTCCACGGGTGCGTCGCGCGTATCATCCGCGCCATGCCAAGACTTCACGTACCGCAACCCCCGACGCGGCCGGGTGACAAACCGGACTTCAGCTACGTAGAGCTGTCCCCGGCCGGCGCGATCAACAAACCCGACGTCAACGCGCGCGCGCGCGACATGGAAGAGTGCGCCACCGGCCTGGTGAGGGTGCTCGACGACAAACACGAGCCCGTGGGTCAATGGAATCCGCGGCTCGATCCCGAGGACCTGCAGGTGGGCCTCCGCCACATGCTGCACACCCGGATCTTCGACGAGCGCATGCAGCGCACGCAGCGCCAGGGAAAGATCTCCTTTTACATGCGTTCGTTCGGCGAGGAGGCGGTGTCCGTGGCGCAGGCCATGGCGCTGCAACCCGGGGACATGTTGTTCCCGTCCTATCGCCAGCAGGGCGCCTATCTGGTGCGCGGCCGCCCCATCGTCGATCTCATGTGCCAGTTGCTCTCGAACACGCGCGACATGTGCAAGGGCCGTCAGCTCCCCGTGATGTATCACTGGAACGCGGGCCGCATCTTCTCGATCTCCGGCAACCTAACTACACAGTTCCCGCAGGCCGTGGGCTGGGCGATGGCCGCTGCCATCCGCAACGAAGACCATATCGCCGCCACGTGGATAGGCGAAGGCGCGAGTGCCGAGGCGGACTTCCACCACGGACTGCTGTTCGCCGCCGTCTACCAGGCGCCGGTGATCATGAACATCGTCAACAACCAGTGGGCCATCTCCACGTTCCAGGGCACGGCCGGCGGCGAGCAGCGTTCGTTCGCGGCGCGCGGTCCGGGATACGGCGTGGCGGGCATCCGTGTGGACGGCAACGATTTCCTCGCCGTGTACGCCGTGACTCAGTGGGCCGCGCAACGCGCGCGCATGGGCGGCGGCCCCACCCTGATCGAGCTGGTCACGTATCGAGCCGCCGCGCATTCCACGAGCGACGATCCCTCGCGTTACCGCCCCAAGGAAGACTACGAACACTGGCCGCTCGGCGATCCGGTGGAACGCCTGAAGGCGCATCTCATCGCGCGCGGCGAGTGGAGCGAGAAGCAGCACAAGGATCTGCACGCGGAACTCGACTCGCAGGTGCAGGCCGCGTGGAAAGAAGCCGTGTCATACGGTGCGCTCAACGAAGGCCCGCGCCTCGACCGGCACCTCATGTTCGAGGACGTCTACAAGGAGTTCCCGGAGAACCTGCAGCGCCAGAGCGAGCAACTCGCAGCGGAGATCAAGCTGAATGCCGAGCTGGGCCTCACCGCCAAGGAGGCCGAGTAATGGCGCAGATGAACATGATCCAGGCGCTCAATTCCGCCATGGACGTGATGATGGCGCGCGATCCCTCGGTCGTCGTCATGGGTGAGGACGTGGGCTACTTCGGCGGCGTGTTCCGCGTCACCGATGGTCTGCAGCGCAAATATGGCGAACACCGGGTGCTGGATTCGCCCATCGCCGAAGGCGGCATCGTCGCCACGGCCATCGGCATGGCGGTCAACGGCCTCAAGCCCGTGGCCGAGATCCAGTTCGCCGACTACATCTATCCCGCGATGGACCAGATCGCGAGCGAGCTCGCGCGCATCCGCTACCGCACCGCCGGTGATTTCACCGCGCCCGTGGTAGTTAGAGCGCCGAGCGGCGGCGGCATCCGCGGCGGCCAGACGCACTCGCAAAGTCCCGAGGCGATCTTCACGCACATCTGCGGCGTGAAGGTGGTGCTGCCCAGCAATCCTTACGATGCGAAGGGCCTGCTGATCGCGGCGATCGAAGAAGAAGACCCGGTGATCTTCTTCGAGCCCAAGCGCATCTACAACGGACCCTTCGACGGCGACCCGAACAAACCCGCCGTGCCCTGGAGCACTCATGTCAAAGGAGACGTGCCCGAGGGTTACTACAAGGTGCCGATCGGCAAGAGCGAGATCGTGCGTCCGGGCGAGCAGGTGACCATCGTCACCTACGGCACCATGGTCTACGTCTGTGAAGCCGCGGCCAAGAAGCTCGGGCTCGATGCCGAGATCATCGACGTGCGCACGATGTCGCCGCTCGACATCGATCCCATCTGCAGCTCCGTCAAGAAGACCGGCCGTTGCGTGATCGCGCATGAGGCCACGCGCTTCTGCGGCTTCGGCGCGGAGCTCTCCGCGAGCATCCAGGAAGAGTGCTTCTGGTATCTGGAAGCGCCGATCCAGCGTGTCGCCGGTTGGGACACTCCCTATCCGCATGCTTTCGAATGGGAGTACTTTCCGGGACAGGCCCGCGTGGCGCTCGCGCTGCGCGCCGCCATGGGCGAGGGGGGTTGAGATGAGCCGTTACGTATTCAAGATGCCGGACCTCGGTGAAGGCACGGTCTCCGCGGAAGTCGTGGCCTGGCACGTGAAGCCCGGCGACCTGGTGCAGGAAGACCAGGTCATGTGCGAAGTGATGACCGAGAAGGCCGCGGTGGAAATGCCCGCGCCGGTCACGGGCCGCATCCTTTCCATCTCCGGTCAGCCGGGCGACATGGTCGCCGTGGGCTCGGAACTCGTGGTGTTCGACACCGACGCGACTTCCGCCGCGTCGGGCGCCGAGCCCGCTGCGAAGACTCCGGCGCCGCCGCCGCCCGTGCCGATGACGCCGGCGGTGGAGCACAACCGCCGCGCCACGGACAAGACGGCGGGCGGCGACAAGCAACAGGTCGCTGCCGCAGCGCAATTGAAACCGCCGGCATCGAATGGCGCGGCAGGCGATGGCGCGCACGACACCAGCGCCACCGGTACTCGACGTGTCATGGCCTCGCCTGCGAGCCGCCGCCGCGCCGCGGAAGCCGGCCTCGATCTCGCGACGGTCACGGGCACGGGCCCTTCCGGCCGCATCGCGCCCGGTGACATCGATTCCGCGCTCGCGGCCGGCGCCGCTCGCGGCGCCGCGCCTTCGATGAATGCGCGCGCCAGCGCCACGCGCGCACCGCGCGACGGTACGGAAGAGGTGAAGATCATCGGCCTTCGCCGAGTGATAGCGGAACGCCTCACGGAATCCGCGCGCTCGATCCCGCAGTACTCCTACGTGGAGGAGGTGGATCTCACGCGACTTGAAGCGCTGCGCAAACATCTCAACGATCGCCGTCCGGCGGCGGCGCCGCCGCTCACCTTCCTGCCGTTCATCGTCGCCGCGCTCACGCGCGTGCTCGAGAAATTCCCCCAGTGCAACGCGTTGTACGACAGCGCGCGGGGTGTACTCGTGAAACACAAGGCCGTGCACGTGGGCATCGCCACGCAGACGCCGCAGGGTCTCAAGGTGCCGGTGGTACGCAATGCGGAGTCGCGCGCGCTGCACGACCTCGCGGCCGAGATCCGCCGGGTGTCCGAGGCCGCGCGCAACAACAAGTCGCCGCGCGAGGAGCTCACGGGCTCCACGATCACGGTGACCTCGCTGGGCAAGCTCGGCGGCATCGCATCCACGCCCATGATCAACATGCCCGAGGTGTCCATCATCGGCATCAACAAGGCCATCGAGCGGCCGGTGGTCGTGGATGGGCAGATCACCATCCGGCTGATGATGAACCTGAGCTCGTCGTTCGATCACCGGTTCGTGGACGGCTACGACTGCGCTCTCATGATCCAGGCGCTCAAGGACCTGCTCGAGCAGCCCGCGACGATCTTCATCGACTGAAAAACCCGCCTTCCCGGGTCTCGGGCGGGCGGGTCCTACAAAAAACCGTGAGCGGGCTCTCTGCCCGCTTTTTCGCCGGGCGGCACAGTTCGCCCATGCATTCGCGCTGCAAATCCTGTCTCTACTGCACCCTGGTTCAGTACGTGAGCCTCGGCGAGGCGCCGCCCAAGAAGGGGTGGAAGCGGCCGCTGCTGCTCGTGGCCGGGATTTCCCTGACCGTGTGCACCGTGATGGCGCTGCGGTTCGCCTGGGAGCGGCCCGACGCCATGTTCTTCGCCACGGTGTCCGTGATCCTCATGATCATCGCGCTGCTGGGCGTGGTCATCTCGTTCCGCGGCTGCGACGACTGCGTGGCCCGCTTCCTGGGCAAGACCCTGTGAGCGCCCGCCCGCCGCGTGCGCGATTGCAGTCGCTGTGCGGCACGGCGCGCGGGCTGGCCAGCAAACAGACGGCGGGAATGAAAGCGCCGCCCCTGAAGAAGCCCTGCCGGTACGCGGCGATCTGGGAGTGCCAGCGTTCCGAGGAATGCTCGCGCCGCATGGATCTCGCGCGCCGCTGAGCTCCGGTAGCTAGCCGACGCTGCCCACCGTCTGCACGCGCTCCCGCATCAACACGATTTCCTCCGCCGCCGTGGGATGCAGCGCCATGGTGCTGTCCCACTGCTTCTTCGTGAGCCCCGCCTTCACCGCAATCGCGGCGAACTGGATCATCTCGGGCGCATCGGCGCCGGCGATGTGCACCCCCAGGATCCGGTCGCTCTCCCCGTCGACCACCAGCTTCATGAGCGTGCGCGTCTCGTTGTTCGCGAACACGGTGCGCATGGGCCGGAAGCTCGTGCGGTAGATGTCCACGGACTTGTAGCTGTGCCGTGCATCGGATTCGGTGAGGCCCACGGCGCCCACGGGCGGCTTGCCGAACACCGCGCTCGCCACGAACGAGTGATCCACGGGCGTGGGCCGCTTGTTATAGATCGTGTCGGCGAATGCGTGCCCATCGCGGATCGCCACGGGCGTGAGGTTCATGCGATTGGTCACGTCGCCGATCGCGTAGATGGACTCGACGGAGCTCTGCGAGAACTCGTCGACGATCACCGCGCCGTCGGAGTCGAGTTTGACGCCGGCTTCGTCGAGCCCCAGACCTTCGGTGTTCGGATGCCGCCCGATCGCGAACAGCACGACATCGGCAGGCACCTTCTCGCCTGAGTCCAGCGTGGCGAGCAGGCCGTCGCCGGTCTTCTCGATGCGCGCGAGCTGGCTCTTCATCGACAGGCGCACGCCGGATCGCTCGGTCTCGATGTGCATGTGCGCGCGAATGTCGTCGTCGAAGCCGCGCAGCAGCTTGTCGCCGCGGTGCACGATGCGCGTCTCACTACCGAGCCCGTTGAAGATGTGCGCGAATTCGAGCGCGATGTAACCGCCGCCGACGATGAGCACGCGCCGCGGTAGTTCGGGCAGCGTGAAGGCTTCGTTCGAGGTGATGCCGAGCTCCACGCCCGGCAATCCTTCGGGC
>JBKPPO010000039.1:0-2988 GCA_046733635.1 Pseudomonadota bacterium
GCTCGCAGCGGCTCTGCGGGCCCGGTGACCCGATCGGCGCATTGGCCGGTTTTGGGTCAGGCGGCGGAGGCAACGCGCCGATCTGCGCGTCGGCGGGTTTTGGCTCGATACCCGGCGCGGCTGGTTTTGAAGGGTCGGACCCGGTCGGCGCAATGGCCGATTTTGAACCGGATAATCCGAGCCGCAGGTACTTGTGGACCGTGCCTCGGTCCACGCCCAGCGTGCGCGCGATCTCACGCTGAGAACCCCCTTGCGCATGAAGCGATAAAATCGACTGCACTTTCGCCATCTTGAGCAGATTCGGCATCAGAAGCCTCCTTCCGCCCCAGCAACACGCCGGAGACTAGAAGGCCTCTACGCCGAACCCAACCTTTCTCAAAATGGCCGATTTTCACCCGCCGATCACTGGCTGGTTTCAAGCGCCGATTGACAATAATTTGGATGCAGCTGCGCATCGGGTAGGAGGCGGAGGTTGCCCTCCGCCGTCCTCCCACAGCACCGTACGTACGGTTCCGTATACGGCGCTTCAAGTTGATTTTGCCAAACGGTGTAGTTCTTGAAGCAAGCTGGGGAGACCAAGTTGGCTCAAGGCTTTGGTCGGGACCGCTTGGTTCATGTGGCTTGCGCCAGCATTCCACCAAGGGCCGCGGCCGTTCGTCACGCTCTGCCATGCTCGCACGGGATCGAGCCCGCGGCGAACGAGTTGTTTGAACCGAGGCCAGTTCCGTTTCCACTGCCGCCACAGGATAGCGCGCAGCTTACGACGAAGCCACTGGTCCAGTTCCTCGAACGTGACACGCACCTCGGATTTCCGGAAGTACGACACCCAGCCGATCAGCTTGGGACGCAGTTCTTTAATCAACCGGGCCAGACTTCGGCCCCGGCCGACGCGGAACACTTCGCGTAATCGCGACTTGAATCGCGTCACGCTCTGCGGAGCGACTTTCAGCTTCGGTTGGAAGTGCGTGGTGAACGTGTAGCCCAGGAACTTGCGGTTCCAAGGCCGATCCACCGCGCTCTTGTCGCGGTTGACTTTCAAACGCAGGCGGTCCTTTAGGAACCGCTCGATGGTCGCCAGCACGCGCTCGCCCGAACGCTTCGACCGCACATAGATGTTGCAGTCGTCGGCGTAACGAACGAAACGATGCCCTCGTCGCTCCAGTTCCTTGTCCAACTCATCGAGCAGGATGTTGGATAAGAGCGGCGAAAGCGGACCGCCTTGCGGCGTGCCTTCCGTGCGTGCGGAGACCAATCCGCCTTCCATCATCCCCGCTTGCAGGAAGCGGCGAATGAGTTTCAGGATGCGCTTGTCTTCGATCCGCCGAGCCAACCGCGACATCAACACGTCGTGATTGACCCGGTCGAAGAACTTCTCCAAGTCCATATCGACCACCCAGCGATGGCCGGCAGCGACATGCTCGCGGGCACGTTCCAGTGCGTCGTGAGCGCCGCGTCCCAAACGAAAGCCGAAGCTCGCGTCCGAAAACGTCGGGTCGTACCAGCCTTGCAAGGCTTGATACAGTGCTTGTTGAATCAGTCGATCGACGACCGTCGGAATGCCCAGCGTCCGCACGCCGCCGTCCGGCTTCGGGATTTCCACCTTCAGCACGGGCGACGGACGATACGCGCCGTCGAGCAATTCTTTCCGGATGGCTTCCCAGCGAAGTTGCAAACAGGCCTTCAAGGCTTCGACGCTCATGCCATCGACGCCCGCGGCGCCTGCGTTGCGAACGACTCGCTCGTAAGCCCGCCACATGTTCTCACGCGATAACACTTGCTCCAGGGTTACAGGGATTCGGTCTCTGGCGTGCTCGTCACATGCCGCGTCCGCTCGACGCGCAGCACCGGTATCCTCGGCGATTCCGTCGCCTACCTTTCCGGGCCGCTCGGGCATTTCAGCCGTCGGTTCTGCGTCTCGTTCGGACATCGAATGCATCCGCGCCAAAGTTCTCAACAAGTTCGGCCCTTCGTCGCGCCGGTCGGTCGTGCGATGCCTGGCTGTTTCTGCCCTTTCGGGCCAGTGTCTCCATCGAGCGGACCGTTCAAGCGCGCCTACTATGACCTCGGCTGACTTCTGCCGTTCCATCGCGCCGCCTTGCGACGACGCTAGCCCGAGGGCAAAACGACAGATCTCTCAGGGTAAGACGCGCGACTTTCCTCCCATACATCCGCCGCATATACGCCGATTCGATCCGAATGACTTCGGGCTTTGAGTCTATTTGCCCTCTCGCCCATCGAGACGACGCCTCGTATGCGGTTCGTGTTCCTCGGACCAGGAGTTTGCCTTCCGCTTCCTTCAGATTCCGCCTCGCGGCGGACACCCTTGCGGTTCGGCTAGGAGTTCCCGTCATCAAGGCCTCCATCGGGACTTTCACCCGACCAGTCGCACCCCAGTTCGCTTTCGCTCCCCGGTTCGCAGCGCCAGGCTATGACGCTGCGCGTCATGCCTGACGCACAAAAAAGAAAGCCCGCGTATCTCTTTACGCGGGCTATAGTTGCGTCAAAGCTGAGGGCAAGGGATTCGAACCCTCAACCGATTTCTCGGCACCTGATTTCGAGGCTCCCTAGACGATGTTCCGCCAACGTTCCAGATCGTCGTATCTCGTACACCGTTGCGTAGTTCGGGCGACGGCAAAAATCCGCGAATGTTTGCTAACATCCGCCTATGTGCGCCCGTTCGGCTACATTTTGGCTACACGAAAAACGACAGTCGCACTGCCAGCATAGTGTTCCATTACCTGCCAAACGCCGGCGCTCTGCAGCGTCGACGGAAATACACTAGGCAGAATAGTCCCACTAGCACGATCGCGGAGCTCGACGGCTCCGGGACCGGCTGCGATAGCTTCACTAACAATGCTTCGCTTTGTCCGAGTTGCACCCTTTGAACTGCTACGAAAATATCTCCGCTGGAATCCACGGTAAAACCTTGGTGCCGCCAATCTGCGCCCGTTTCACCGAACTGCTGTGACCAAAGCCTGTTCCCCCCAC
>JBKPPO010000040.1:0-5188 GCA_046733635.1 Pseudomonadota bacterium
GGTGTCCAGCGTGACGCTGCCGGACGCCTCGAGTTTGACCTTGCCGCCGGCGGTCTTGTTGCGCGCGACGGCTTCGCGCATGTCGGCGCGGCTGAGTTCGTCGAGCATGATGATGTCGGGACCCGCGGCCAGCGCCTGGTCGAATTCCTCCAGCGATTCCACTTCCACTTCGACGGGAACGCCAGGCGAGCTGCGCCGCGCGGTGGCGATCGCCGTGCCGATAGACCCCGCGGCGATGATGTGGTTCTCCTTGATGAGAACCATGTCGTAGAGACCCAGGCGGTGGTTCTGCGCGCCGCCGCAGCGCGCGGCGTATTTCTGCGCGAGCCGCAGTCCCGGCAGCGTCTTGCGCGTGTCGAGGATCCTGCAGCCCGTGCCTTCCACCGCCTGCACGTAGAGGCGCGCGGCTGTCGCCGTGGCGGAAAGTGTTTGCAGGAAATTCAGCGCGGTGCGTTCGCCCGTGAGGATGGGGCGGGCCGGACCCTGGAGCCGGAGCACCGGTAGATTGGTGACGAGGCGGTCGCCATCGTGCACCAGCCATTCGAGACGTACGGCCGGATCGAGTTGGCGGAACGTGGCTTCCACCCAGTCGGTGCCGCAGAGCACCGCAGGTTCGCGCGCGAGGATCTGCGCGCGAACCTGCTGGGTATCGGGAACGAGAGCGGCGGTGACATCGCCCGCGCCGAGATCTTCGGCGAGGGCGGTGGCGACCTGCCGCGAGATGACGTCGTTAGGGACTTTCTCCAACAACGTCCTTCAGCTCAGAACGGCAGGCCGTGCGTGGCGCCGCCCATGCAGAGAAGCATCGGGAACGAGAGGATGAAATTGGTGCGCGAGGCATACAGCGCGGTCTTGCGCGCCTTCGCCTTTTCTTCATCGGTGGCGGGCTTGATGCCCAGCACCTTCTTCTGGTTCGGCCAGATCACGCCCCACACGTTGAGCAGCATGATGGTGCCGAGCCAGGCGCCGATGCCGATCGTCAGGTGATAGAGGCTGCCGCCTTCGATCGTCGAGCCCAGCGCGAACGCGTGCACGAAGTTCTTGTCCAGCAGCCACGCGCCGGCGACCCAGGTGACGAGTGCGGCCCAGCGGAACCAGAACAACGCGCGCGGCGCGACATATTTGCCGATGGCCGCAGGGCCGGGGCCGCCCTTGTCTTCGGTGGCCGCCGCCATGGCGGGAACCTGCACGGCGTTGAGGTAATAAAGGAGGCCGATCCAGAACACGCCGGCCACGATGTGGACCCAGCGGGCCAGGGCGAGATGGTTGAAGCCGGTGGCCGCGTCACCCTTGGTGGCGCCGATCGCGAAGATGAGAACCACTCCCAGCACGATGCCGGTGATGAGCGCGTAGCGATGATTAGTGAATATTTTCATTGTGTTGAACTCCCCGGTGAGCGGTTTGAAGAATAGGGGACGTGCCCCCATAATTCAACGCGCTCCGCGTGGCCCGAATGATTGAACGCCCGCCATCTCCCTGCATCAAAGTGTGTGTACTGGGTCCCGGCAATCGTTGCACGGGATGTTTGCGCACCCTCGACGAAATTTCGTCGTGGGGCGCGATGACCGCCGGACAGCAATGGGCAGTGGTCGAGGCGTTGAAGAGGAGAAGAGAAGTGTCAGAAGACGTAGTCAGCAGGATCAAACAACATATTTCCACGAGCCCGGCCGTGCTGTTCATGAAGGGCACGCCGGACTTCCCGCAGTGCGGATTCTCGGCGCAGGCCGTGGCCGCGTTGCGTGCCAACGGCGCGAACACCTTCCACTCGGTGAACATCTTCGAGGATCCGGAGCTGCGTGAGGCGCTCAAGAAGTTCTCGAACTGGCCTACCTACCCGCAGTTGTACGTGAACGGCGAGCTGGTCGGAGGCTGCGACATCGTGCTGGACATGCACCGCAGCGGCGAGCTCAAGAAGCTGCTGGACGAAGCCAAGGCGACCGCCTGATGCGCGTCGCGGTGCTGGCGCTGGGTCTGATCGCGGCCCTCCCTGCGTTCGCGCAGGATCCGCCCACACGTGCGATCTCGGAGTATTCGCGTTACGAACTCCGTGACATCGAGGCGAAAGCGGAGGTGCATCCCAAGGTGATGGCCAAGCTCACCACGGAGCTCAAGCTGCGCATCGACGAAGCGATCGCACGCTGGAACGCGGAAGGGTCGAAGCCCGGGCGTGCGGGCACGCTGGCGATCCAGATGGTGATCACCGACATGAAGTTCGTGAGCGGTGGAAAGCGTTTCTTCGCGGGCGCGTTCGCCGGTAGCTCCCACTCGGCCGCCGAAGTCCGCCTGGTGGACGTGGAGAGCGGCGCCGTCATCAAGTCGCAGACGTTCGAGCACAAGGCAGGCGCGATGTCGGGCTCGATGAGCATCGGCGCGGCCGACAACGCCATGCTGGATCGCCTGGCCGCGAGCGCCGCCACGTGGGTGATCGCGGAACATGACGGCGCGCCGGCGCCGGTGGAATCGGCGTCTAACTGATCGCGGCGCCGCCCTCGTCGGGCGAAGCCGCATCGGCCTTGAACAGCGCCTGCGCGCGCGAATCGGCGAGACGCCAGGTCGCATCGAGCGCGTTGCACACCTCGCAGAACACGTCGGCGGTACGCTCGGCATCGTACCGCGCGGAGTGCGCCTCGCTGGAATCCCAGGTGAGGCCACAAACCTGCGCCGCCTTCGCGAGCACGGTCTGGCCGAACGCCGCGCCCGCGAGCGTGGCGGTATCGAAACACGAGAACGGGTGGAAGGGATTGCGCTTGATCTCGGCGCGCGCCACGGCCGCGTTCAGGAACCCGAGATCGAAGGCCGCGTTGTGTCCCACGAGCACGGCTCGCCGGCACTCTTGCGCTTTCATCGCGCTGCGCACTTCCGTGAACACCCTTCCCAGCGCGTCTTTCTCGGGAAGCGCGGGCCGCAACGGGTGGAAAGGGTCGATGCCGGTGACGGCGAGCGACGCCGCTTCGAGGTTGGCGCCTTCGAATGGCCGCACGTGGTAAGCATGCGATACGCCACGACGCAGCCGGCCATCGGGGCCGAACTCGATCATCACCGCCGCGATCTCGAGCAGCGCATCGGTCGCGGAGTTGAAGCCGCCGGTCTCGACGTCGATGACCACGGGCAGGAATCCGCGAAACCGCCGCGCCATCAATGGCGGCCCGGTATGCCCGGGGGCGGGCGGAGGCGTGAGGGATTCGTCCACGAGCGCAGCCTACACCAGCTGCCAGTGCACGGTTTCGCCGGCGCGCATCGGCACCAGGCGGTTCTCGGTTCCCATCGAATAGTTAGCTGGCGGCGTCCAGGCGCGTTTCGCCAGGCGGATGCGCGTGCTGTTGCGCGGCAGGCCGTAGAAATCCGCGCCGAAATCCGCCGCGAATCCTTCGAGCCTGTCGAGTCTGCCCACGGAGTCGAAAGCCTCGGCATACAACTCGATGCCTGCATGCGCGGAGAACATGCCGGCGCAGCCGCAGGCGTTCTCCTTCGTGTGCTGCGCGTGCGGCGCGCTGTCCGTGCCCAGGAAGAAGCGCGGATTGCCGCTGGTGGCCGCTTCGAGCAGTGCCTCGCGATCCGGCTCCGTCTTGAGGATGGGCAGGCAGTAGTAGTGCGGACGAATGCCACCTTCGAAGATGGCATTCCGGTTGTGCAACAGATGCTGAGGCGTGATCGTGGCGCCGACGCCGTCGCGCGCGGACTTCACGAACTCCGCGGCGCGCGCCGTGGTGATGTGTTCGAACACCACCTTGAGCTTCGGGAATCGCGAGATCGTCGGCGCGAGCACATCGTCGATGAAACGATGCTCGCGATCGAAGACGTCGATCTGTCGCGCCGTGACCTCGCCGTGCACCAAAAGGGGTAGTCCGGTTTCGCTCATGCGCGCGAGTACATCGTCCACGCGGCTTATGTCCGTCACGCCGGAATCGGAATTCGTGGTGGCGCCCGCCGGGTAGAGCTTGCATGCCGCCACTCCAGCGCCCCGCGCCTTGTCGATCTCCGCCGGGTCCGTCTTATCTGTCAGATAAAGCGTCATCAGCGGTGTGAAATCGCTGCCTGCGGGCAGGGCGGCGAGGATGCGGTCGCGATAGGCGAGCGCCGCAGCCGTGGTGGTGACGGGCGGCTTGAGGTTGGGCATCACGATGGCGCGCGCGAACCGCGCCGCGGTGAACGGCAGCACGGCAGCCATGGCCGCGCCGTCACGCAGGTGCAGATGCCAATCGTCGGGGCGGCGAAGCTCGATTTCCACTCGTAAGCTGCTGTAGGGACTGGGGTTTGCTTGACCGCGAGGCGCTAAGAAACGATCATACCGCGCCTTGTTTTCCAGCCCCTCACCTCAATTTGAACGCGGCGCATGCTAGCACAGCGCGCACTGCTCTCCTTGCGCCGCCGCCCAGTGTGTAACCAATGACTGAAATCACGAAGCTCGAAGACCTCGATCCGATCGAGACTCGAGAGTGGATCGAATCGATCGACTCTGTACTCAAGACCCAGGGCGCCTCGCGCGCGCATTACCTGCTCGAAGCGCTGATCGATCACACGCGCCGCTCGGGCGCGTACCTGCCGTTCCGGCCGAACACCGCTTACCTCAACACCATCACGCCCGGCAACGAACCTTCGTATCCCGGCAACCGCGAGATGGAGAAGCGCATCGAAGCGTGCATCCGCTGGAACGCGCTCGCGATGGTGCTCAACGCCAACAAGGTGTCGAGCGAATACGGCGGACACCTGTCCACCTACGCCTCTTCGGCCACGCTTTACGAAGTGGGCTTCAATCATTTCTGGCGCGCGACTTCGGCCGATCACCCCGGCGACATGATCTTCGTTCAGGGTCATGCGTCGCCCGGCATCTACGCGCGCGCCTTCCTCGAAGGCCGCCTGAGCGAAGACCAGCTCAAGCACTTCCGCCAGGAAGCCAGCGGCGACGGGCTCTCGTCCTATCCGCATCCCTGGCTCATGCCTAACTTCTGGCAGTTCCCGACGGTGTCCATGGGCCTCGGCCCGATGATGGCCATCTACCAGGCGCGCTTCCAGCGTTACATGGAAAACCGCGGCCTCTCGCCCGCCTCGGACCGCAAGGTCTGGGCCTTCCTCGGCGACGGCGAGATGGACGAGCCCGAGAGCATGGGCGCGCTCACGCTGCCCGTGCGCGAGAAACTCGACAACCTCGTGTTCGTCGTGAACTGCAACCTGCAGCGTCTCGACGGCC
>JBKPPO010000041.1:0-4063 GCA_046733635.1 Pseudomonadota bacterium
GGCGAGCGGCCTGGGACACGTTGCCGCCGGTGATCTGCAGGATCTGCGATAGATAGGACCGCGTGAATTCGTCGCGCGCCTCGTCGAACGAGGGGAGCTTGCTCTGCGTGCCGCCGAGCGATTGCTGCACCAGTTCCACCGGGATGATCGGCGTCTGGCTCAGTGCGACGTTCTGCCGCACCACGTTCGCGAGCTGGCGGATGTTGCCCGGCCAGTCGGCCGTGGCCAGCAGTTCCACGGCCTCGGGCGCGTAGATCTTGCGCACGCCGCTCTCGTTGCTGATCTGCGCCAGGAAGTGCGACACCAGCAGCGGGATGTCCTCGCGGCGGCGGTTCAGCGGCGGCATCTCGATGTGCACGACGTTGAGGCGGTAATACAGGTCCTCACGGAACTGGCCGCTCATCATCAACTGCTGCAGGTCCCGGTGCGTGGCGCTGATCACGCGCACATTCACGGGAATTGCGTCGGTGGCGCCGATCGGGCGGATGTTGTTCTCCTGCAGGACGCGCAGCAGCTTCACCTGCAGTCGCATCGGCATGTCGCCGATCTCGTCGAGCAGCAGGGTGCCGCCGTCGGCAGCCTGGAAAAGACCGGCGTGATCACGCACGGCGCCGGTGAACGAACCCTTGATGTGACCGAAGAGCTCGCTCTCCAGGAGGTTCTCCGCCATGGCCGAGCAGTTGATGGCGACGAAAGGCTTGGTGCGGCGAGGGCTCGCATTGTGGATGGCCTTGGCGAGCAGTTCCTTGCCGGTGCCGCTTTCGCCCGTGATGAGCACGCGCGCATCGGTGCCGGCCACCATGTGCGCCTGCGAGAGCTTCTCTTCCACGAGCGATGAGCGCGTGATGATCTCCGAGCGCCAGTCTTCGTCCGAATCCATGAAGCCCGAGATGCGCAGGGCCTTCTGCACCTGGTCGAGCAATTCCTGTTTGTCGACGGGCTTGGTCAGGAAGCCGAACGCGCCCAGCTGCGTGGCGTGCACGGCATCGGGAATCGTGCCGTGGGCCGTGAGGATGATCACTTTCAGTCCCGGGTACCGCGACTGCAGTTCCTTCAGGAGGCCGATGCCGTCCATCTGGTCCATGCGCAGATCGGTGATGACCAGCTCCGGACGGAAGCGGCTCGTGGCTGCCAGCGCGAGCGCGGCGCTCTCCACGGCTTCCACTTCGTAATTCTCCGCGCGCAGGCGGATCGTGAGCAGGCGGAGCAGGCCCGGATCGTCGTCCACGACCAGGATGCGGGCTTTGCGCTTGGGAGTGTGCGGTGTGGCGAGTTGCATGGCGGCTAACATCGGAACCTCTACGGTTTCCGTCCCTCCGGCTGCGTCGGACGTCCATTGGTGGACGAACGTTCGAGGTTGGCGATGGCGTCCAGCTTGGCCTGGGCCTCCGCGAGCAGCCGCTTGAGACGGTTGTTTTCTTCGCTCTCGGTGGTCAGGCGACGCGTCAGCTGCGTGATCCGTTCATTCGTGTTGCGTTCGGCGCCCGTCTGCAGCCGCTTCACGTCGGCGGAAAGGGCCTGCTGACGATCCACCTGCTGAAGCTGCAGGAACGCGAGAGCGCGCTCCGCAGGGAGCAGAGTTTCGGGGTTCGCCAGCACTTCGCGCAAAAGTCGCTGCGCGACGACAGGATCGTGGCCCGCGTGGCCCGGCGTGGAGAGCACCATGGCATAACGCAGGACTTTGCTAGGCGCGGGCGCCGCCTGGTAGTCGCTGGTGACGGTCGCCAGCACCAGGGCCTGTTCGGCCGGCGTGCCGCTCGCCACCTTGAGACAGGCGTCCAGGTAATTGCTGATCAGCGTCGCCTCGGTGGCGTTGCGGTCGATGTCCGGCAGCGCCTGCGTATCCCGGGTGCGCGGCGCCGTGGCCAGGCAACCGGCGAGCAGGAACAACGAGGCCGCCGCGAGGAGCCTATGCCGCATGCGCCTGTCCTTGGCCCAGCGGTTTGGTCACCGAGAGCACGGGCATGCTGATGTGGAAATGGGCGCCCGGGTATTGCCCATCGATGATCTCGATGGTTCCGCCATGCGCGTTCACGAACTCGAGCACCACGGACAACCCGATACCCGTGCCCTTGACCTGCACACCGGCCGGCGGGCGGCCGGTATAGAAAGCCTCGAACACGCGCGCGCGTTCCTCGGGCGGGATGCCGGAGCCGGCGTCGGCGACGTCGATCACGAGCTGAGTGTCCTGTTTCGCGGCATGTAGATAGACCGTGCCGCCCTTGGGCGAGTATTTGATGGCATTCGAGAGCAGGTTTTCGATGATGAGGCGAACCTTGCCGCGATCGGCGCGCAGCATCAAGTCGTCCACCTTCACCTCGAGCCGGACGCGTTGCGAGACTACCGTAAGCTGATGGCTCTCGATGACCTGTTTGACGAGCGGCCGGATGCGGAACTCCGAGAGGTCCAGCCCGACGCTTTCCTTCTGCCAGGCGCTGAAGGAGAGCAGGTTTTCGATGAGCCGGTGCAGCTTGATCCCGTTGTCGCGAAGGATGGCGACCACTTCCCGTTGAGCGTTGTCCATGGGTCCGACCGCGCCGTCCATGAGCAGTTCCGCACCTTCGCGGATGTTGGCCAGCGGGGTCTTCAATTCATGCGACATCTGGCGCAGGAACCGGTTGCGTTCCTGCGCCAGGTCGAGCAGGCGCAGTCGCAGCCATTCGAGCTGGGCGCCGAGGCGCTCCAGGTCGCGCGGACCCGAGACTTCGATCGAGCGCGAGAAGGTGCCGCGGCCGAGTTCGCTGATCGCGCGGTCGATCGCCCGCAGCGGGCGGCCGATCGACAGCGTGAGCGCGAGGATCGCCACCAGCGTGAGCGGCGCGAGCAGGGCGGACTGCCAGAACAGCCGCCGCTGCGTGCTGGCGGTGTGCTGGTCGAGTTCGGCGAGGCGCGCGTCGATCTGCGTGTTGCCCGAGGCGCTGATGGCGTTAGCGAGATCGTTGAGCCGGTCGATCTGAGTGAGGATGGCCGGGAAATCCGGACTGCCCGGCCGGATGACCTCCACGGCCCGCGAGATGTTGTTGTGGGCCACGGCGAAGTCATCGAGCAGCTTCCGCGTCGGCTCGTCGGTGATGAGCTGCGCCATTTGCGTGCGGATGGACGCCAGCCGCTGGTCGGTGTCGCGAAAGCTGGCGAGCACGGCGGCATTGTTCGCGTTCCCGAGGTCCACCTGATAGAGGCCGACCGAGCGGCGCAACGTGGAGATGTCGGCGATGAGGCTGCGCGAGAGTCGCGCACCCTGGACGCCTTCGCGCACCAGCTCCTGACTCGTCTGCGACAGCCGGTTGATCTGGATGGCCGCGTCCACCACCGCGACCAGCAGCGGGCCGGCGATCAACGCCAGGCCCAGCAGCATCAGTCCCGTCAGCGATTTCGGCCGCGGCCAGCGCATCGTTTAGTTAGCCCAGGGTTCGCGTTGCAGCTTGCGCTCCCAGTCGAGGGAGTTGCGCACGATGGTTTCGAGGTTGTCGTACTTCGGCGTCCACTTGAGCAGGTCTCGCACGCGATCGCACTTGGCGATCAGGCTCGGCGGGTCGCCGGCGCGCCGCGGTTCCTCGCGCACCGTGAGCTTGCTGCCGGAGACCTGTGCGACGCTGTCCAGCACCTGGCGCACGCTGAAGCCATGGCCATAACCCACGTTGGCCGTGAGTGACTGGCCGCCGGCGCGCAGATAGTCGAGTGCATTCAGATGCGCGCTCGCGAGGTCGGCGACATGGATGTAATCACGCACACCCGTGCCGTCCGGCGTCGGGTAGTCGGTGCCGAAGACGGACACATGAGGTCGTTTGCCCACCACGTGCTCCACGGCGACCTTGACCAGCAGCGTGGCCTTGGGTGTGGACTGGCCGATGCGGCCTTCAGGATCCGAACCCGCGACGTTGAAGTAGCGAAGCACCACGTGCCGCAGCGGAGTCGCCGCGCTCAGGTCGCGCAGCATCCACTCGCTCTTGAGTTTGGAGGTGCCGTAGGCGTTGATGGGCGAGAGCTGGGAATCTTCCGCGGCGAGGCCGGTCGCCGGAATGCCGTAGACGGCCGCCGTCGACGAGAACACCACGTGCTTGAC
>JBKPPO010000042.1:0-3125 GCA_046733635.1 Pseudomonadota bacterium
CCGTCCTGATCAGAAAGCCGTCCCCGAGCCGTGCGAGGCTCTCGACGCGGCAGTTCACCACGAGTGTGCCGCCGGCATTCTCCATGTCTCCCTGCAGCGCGAGCATGTAGGGATGCTGGTCGACGATGCCACTCGTCGGGCAGTGCAGGGCGGCGGTGCAGCGGACCTCGGGCTCGAGCTTGTGCGCTTCGGTGCCCGAGATGAGCCGCACCCCGTCGACGTCGTTGCGATGTGCGCGTTCCAGCAGATGCAGCAGCACCTGCTCTTCTTCATCTCCGTTCGCGATGATGAGCTTGCCGCAATTGTGATGTTCGACGCCGCGCGCCTTGCAGAATGCGTACAGCGCGCGATTGCCGGCGACGCAGAACCGCGCCTTGAAGCTGCCCGGCGTGTAATAGAGGCCGGCATGGATGACCCCGCTGTTGCGCGCCGAGGTGATCGTGCCGGGATGACTCTCGGCTTCGAGCAGCAATACCTCGCGTCCGGCGAGCGCCAGCGCACGGGCCGCCGCGAGCCCGACCGCGCCCGCACCGATGACCACGCATTCCACCCGATCCGCCATATACTCAAATTATCATGCAAGCACGAAACTTCCGACTCCCGATGGTTGCGGCGCTGGTGGTCATGGCTGGCGCCTGCGGCACCGCGGACAATCCCTATTCGAAACTCGAGAATGCACCGCTGCTCCAGGGCCGGCTGTACACGGTGACGTTGGTCAGCGATACGGCGAGCGTGGAGCAGGCCGTCGAGCAGGTCGGGTTCACACGCGCGTCGTTCCAGCCTAACTATCCGCAGGCCGATGCCGTGGAGGCTTCGATCTGGAGCGTGCCGGAGCCCGTGGCCGCCAAGGCGACCTACTTCAAGGCCTCCCGCCAGGGTGTGCCGGATATCCGCGTGCTCGTGATGCCGCTGGCCGCCAAGGGCCGCAAGCCCGATCCCGCGGTGGACGAGGCGTTCTTCCGCAACGTGCTCGGCTCCGACGTGCCCGCCTGGCCGCTACCCGGTTCGCCCGCCGAGAACGTTCGCATCCAGGTCTGGGGTTACCTCGTGCCCGACATCCTCGAAGCCAGGAACAAATTGCGCGACAGCGGCATCCCGGTGATCTTCGATCCCGTGGCGATCACCACGCCGTATCTCGGCGATCACAAGACTCTGGCGATCCGCGCGCCCGACGGCACGGTGGTGCAGCTCGTCGAGACGGCCGCGCAGTAGTCAGGACTTGAGCACCTTGCCGGGATTCATGATCCCGTTGGGGTCGAAGGCCTTCTTCACACGCCGCATGAGTTCGAGCTCCACGGGATTGGCGTAACGCTCGAGCTCGAACACCTTGAGCTGGCCGATGCCATGTTCGGCGGAGAAGCTGCCGCCGAAATCGCGCACGAAGTCGTGGATGGCGCGCTTGAGCTTGGGCTCCACGGCCTGGAGTTGCGCGGCCACCGTACCCGGGCGCTGGTTGATGTTGAAGTGCAGGTTGCCGTCGCCCAGGTGGCCATAGGCCACGAGCACACCCTGGGGAACATGTTGCGCCACCCAGTCGCCCGCCACCTGGATGAACCTCGGCACCTGCGAGACCGGCACGGAGATGTCGTGTTTGAGGCTGGCGCCGTCCTTGCGCTGCGCCTCGGGGATGGACTCGCGCAATCGCCAGAGTGATTCGCGCTCGCGTTCGGATTGCGCCACGGCCGCGTCGTTCACCCAGCCATCCTGCAGTGCCTGGCTCAGGGTTTCCTCGAGCACGGCGGCCAGGGGCTCGGCGGCGCGCGCCGAGGAGAGCTCGCAGAGCACGTACCAGCTGGATATCGAGGGCAGGGGATCCACGACGCCGGGGATGTGGCGGGTGGTCAGATCCACGCCGATGCGCGGGATCAGCTCGAACGAGGTCACGCGATCGCCGCTGGCCTCGCGCAGCGCGCCTAACAAGGTCACCGCGGCGTCCGGATCGCGCACCGCGGCGAAAGCGGTGGCATGGGCCTTCGGCGCCGGATGCAGCTTGATGCAGGCCGCGGTGATCACGCCCAGCGTGCCTTCGGCCCCGAGGAACAGCGATTTGATGTCGTAACCCGTGTTGTCCTTGCGCAGCCCGCTCAGCGTCTCGAGCAGCCGGCCGTCCGGCAGCACCACTTCGAGCCCGAGCACCAGTTCGCGCGCCATGCCGTAGTGGATGACGTTGAGGCCACCGGCATTCGTCGAGAGGTTGCCGCCGAGCATGCAGCTCCCTTCGCTGCCCAGGCTCAGCGGCAGGTAGCGGTCGGCCGCGGCGGCGGTGCGCTGCAGGTCCGCGAGGATGCAGCCGGCTTCGGCGATCAGGGTGTAGTTAGCGGTGTCGACGGCGCGCACGCGGTTCAGGCGCGCCAGTGACAGCAGCACCTGGCTGCTCGTGACGTCGGGCGTGGCGCCGCCGCAGTAGCTGGTGTTGCCGCCCTGGGGAACCACGCCGATGTGGTGGTCGTTGCAGAACGCGAGCACACGCTGCACGGCGGCCACATCCGCGGGTGCGAGCACCGCGAGCGCATGGCCGCGATACAGCGCCCGATGATCGCGCAGCATGGGCGCGGTGCGCGCGGGATCGGTGATCAGCGCGTCGGGACCGGCGGCGGCAGAAAGCTGGGAGATCAGCGCGGCGGCATTCATGGGCCGCGCGATGATATCGCGTCGTCAGCCGCCGATCGTGACAGGATCGCGTCTGCATCCGGGCCGGGTCAGCAGCATCTGCACGGTGCCGAGCTGGCGTTCCAGGAATCCGCCCTCGCAGTAACAGAGGTAGTACTCCCAGAGCCGGATGAACGAATCGTTGTAGCCGAGTTCGCGAACGCGGCCGAGATTCCGGAAGAAACGCTCGCGCCAGTGTCGCAGGGTGCGGGCGTAATGAGGGCCGATGTCCTGCAGGTGGAAGATCTTGAAGTCGGTGGCCCGCGCGAGCGAGCGCGAGATCGCCTCGATCGACGGGATGAAGCTCCCCGGGAACACGTAACGCTGGATGAAATCCACGGACTTCAGCGCGCGCTCGTAATGCTGGTCCTGCAGCGTGATGGCCTGCAGCAGCATGGCGCCCTCGGGCTTGAGCAGGCGTGCGCACTGACGGAAGTACACGTCGAGGTACTGCGCGCCCACGGCCTCGATCATCT
>JBKPPO010000043.1:0-10873 GCA_046733635.1 Pseudomonadota bacterium
CTGCGTGGCAACGATATAGGTGCCGATCGCGATGAGTTTGCGGGAGAGCTCGGGCACGAGGCGGCCTAACAAGGCGCCGCCCGCGATGAGCAGGTGCTTCGCGCGAACCTGGCCCCGGGCGGTGTGCACGATGTTGTCCGCGCTCGCATCCTTCGCCACCTCCATCTTCGTGACCCAGGAGTCCTCGAAGATGGACACGCCGGCCGCGGCGGCCGCCGTGCCCAGGCCCCGCGTGTAGCGATAGGGGTGGAGGTGGCCGCCGTTGGAATCGAGCAGCGCGCTGGTGTAGCGCTCGCTGGCGATGATGCCGCGGACCTGGTCGCGATCCAGGTAGCTCAGTGAGTGGTAGTCGTACTTGCGCGCCAGGTGATCCACTTCTTCACGCAAAGCCTCGTCGTGTCGGCGCTTGAGCCCGACGATCATGTGGCCGGGTGTGTAGTCGCAGTCGATGGCGTGTTTGCGGATGAGCTCGCGTTGCAGGTCCAGGCCCTCGTTGGCCACATCCCACATGCGGCGCGCGTCGGCGTCGCCCACGGCTTTTTCGAGCGTGCTCATCTCGCAGGCGTACCCGAAGATGGATTGGCCGCCGCTGCGGCCGGAGCCGCCGAAACCCAGGTGCTGCGCTTCCAGCAGCGTGACGTCGAAGCCGCGCTCGCGCAGGTGCAGCGCAGCCGAGAGTCCCGAGACGCCGCCACCGATGATGCACACGTCCGTGCGCCGCTCGCCCTGCAGCGGCGCAAACGTCTCCACCGCGGGCGTGCTCGCGTAGTAGTAGTTCGTGGCGTCGGGTCGGGACATCGGGGAGTCAGAGCGGGCCCAGGTAGCGCGCGATCTCCAGTGGCGTGATGTGCGAGTTGAATTCTTCCATTTCCGCGCGTTTGACCGTGGTGAACAGTTTTACGAACTTTTCGCCCAGGCAGATGCGCGCAAACTCGCTGCGCGAGAACTTTTCGATGGCTTCGGCCCAGGTGACGGGCAGCGGTTCACCGTCCTGCTCGTAGGCGTTGCCGGTCAGCACCGTCGGGGGCTCCAGCGTGTTTTCGAGTCCGTGCAGCATGCCTGCGAGCACCCAGGCGAGAACCAGGTAGGGGTTGGCGTCGGCGCCGGCCAGCCGGTGCTCGATGCGCAGGTTGTCGGGATCCGACGCCGGTACCCGTATCGCCGACCCGCGATTGTTGATCGACCAGGTGGGATGCAGCGGCACGTAGGCTTCCGCGCGGAAGCGCCGGTAGGAGTTGGGGCCGGGCGCGCACAGCGCCATGCCCTCGGCGAGCGTCGCGAGCGTGCCGCCGATGACGTGGCGCAGCGGCTTGCTGTCGAGCGGATTCGCCGCAGCGAAGATGTTCTTGCCGGCGGCGTCGAGCAGGCTCACGTGGATGTGCAGGCCGCTGCCGGCCATGTCGCGATAGGGCTTCGGGAGGAAGGTGGCCTCGCAGCCGTGCGAACGCGCCACGCATTTCACGGCGCGCTTGAAGCGCAGCGCCTCGTCGCAGACGCGCAGCGCGTCCGGCGCGTGGCGCAGGTTCACTTCGTATTGTCCCGGACCGTATTCGGCCAATGCCGACGTGGTGGGAATGTCCTGCAGCCGGCAGACCTCGTCGATCTTCGCCAGCAGCGCCGAGTACTCATCCAGATCGTTCATCGAATTGATCTGCGTGCGGTACTGGCGCCGTTGTGTGAGCGGGCCGCGTGGCGGCTGCGGTAATCCGGCTTCGTTACGCTGCGGGTCGACGAGATAGAACTCGTATTCGATCGCGACGACGGGCGTGAGACCCAGGCGCGTGAATCGGCCGAGCACGTTGGACAACAGGTGACGCGGATCGCCGAAGAACGGCGAGCCATCGTGTTCGTGCATGGTGAGCTGCACCTGCGCGACGCCGTCATCGGACCAGGGCGCCGTGACGAGGGTGCCGGGGATCGGCATGCAGGGCCGATCCGCGTCGCCGTCGGAGAAGCCCAGGCCCGTGGCCTCGACGGTGCCGCCTTCGATATCGAGAGCGAACATCGAACCGGGGAGCGGCATGCCTCGCGCGAACATGCCCGGCAGCGACGCGCGATCGATGCGTTTGCCGCGCTCGATGGTGTTGAGGTCGTTGACGAAAGCGTCGACGAAACGGATCTCGGGGTGCTCGGCGAGGAAGCGCTCGAGGGAAGTATCGCGGGTCATGGGTGTTTATTATTTTCGACGCCAAAACCGCGCCAGGCGCCGCAGCATATGCCCGCGACGCGGGGGCCCGCAAACCAGCCAAAGCTCTGAAATGGCCCTCGCACGCGCACCTTGCGCCCCGCCATCCGGCCGAGCCGGACCAGGGTGAGCTGTGGTCTAATGGCGCCCTCGCTTCGGTCGCTGAAGCGAGCCCGTAAAAGATAATAGACGGCCCGAGTATTCCTTCGCGGAGAGTCCGCTTCCGAAGAACCGGCGCCCATAAACAATATGGCTGGCAACAAACGTCCCGTCATCGGCATCCCGGCCGATCGACGCATGATCGGCCCACATCCGTTTCACGCGGTGGGCGAGAAATACATCGCCGCGGTGGTGCAGGCGGCTGATTGTCTGCCGTTGCTGATCCCCGTGCTCGAGACGCCGCTCGATGTCACGCAGATCCTCGCGCACGTCGACGGCATCTTCTTTCCGGGTTCTCCGTCCAACGTCGAGCCCGCGCGTTACGCCGGGCCGCCGAGCGTCGAAGGCACGTTGCACGATCCGCACCGCGATGCGACCACGCTGTCACTGATCCCGCGCGCCGTGACGGAAGGCATTCCGGTGTTCGGCGTCTGCCGCGGATTCCAGGAGATGAACGTGGCGATGGGCGGCACCCTTCATCAGCGCGTGCACGAAGTCCAGGGGTTCAGCGACCATCGCGAAGACAAGGAACAGCCGCTCGACGTGCAGTACGCACCTGCGCACGAAGTGGTGCTCGAGCCCGGCTCGCTGCTGCGCAGCCTCGCGGACCGCGATCGCGTCCAGGTGAATTCGTTGCATTGGCAGGGCGTGGACCGGCTGGCGCCGGACCTGGCCATCGAGGCGCGCGCGCCGGACGGGCTCGTCGAAGCCTTCCGCGTGAAGTCGGCGCCGAGCTTCGCGCTGGCCGTGCAGTGGCACCCCGAGTGGCAGGTGCTGAAGAACCCGTTTTCCACCGCGTTGTTCGCCGAGTTCGGCCGCGCATCGCGCGCGCGAATGATCAGCGCGGCACGTCAATCGAAATGACTAGCTAGTCACAAAGAGTACTTTTATGGCGAACGAAATCCGGCAATTCCTCAAGGAACACGGCATCTCCGAAGTGGAGGCCATCATCCCGGACATGGCGGGCATCGCGCGCGGCAAGATCATGCCCGCGGAGAAGTTCGGCGAAGAGGAGGGCATGCGCCTCCCCGAGAGCATCTTCCTGCAGACGGTGACCGGCGACTATCCACCCGACACCGACAAGGCCATGAGCCCGGCCGAGATCGACATCACGCTCAAGGCCGATTCGCGCACCGTGCGCCGCGTTCCCTGGGCCGCCGAACCGACGGCGCAGGTGATCCACGACTGCTTCTACGCCGACGGCCGCCGCGTCGGCATGGCGCCGCGCAGCGTGCTGCGGCACATCCTCGAGCTTTACGCGAACCGTGGATGGGAGCCCGTGGTGGCGCCGGAGCTCGAGTTCTACCTCGTCGAGCCCAACATCGACGCGGACTATCCACTCAAGCCGCCCGTGGGCCGCAGTGGCCGCGCCGAGCCGGGCCGGCAGAGCTACAGCATCGCGGCGGTCAACGAGTTCGATCCGCTGTTCGACGACATGTACCAGTTCTGCGAGGACCAGGACATCGAGATCGACACGCTGATCCACGAGGACGGCGCCGCGCAGATGGAGATCAATCTCCTGCATGGCAACGCGCTGGATCTCGCCGACCAGGCCTTCCTCTTCAAGCGCACGGCGCGCGAAGCCGCGCTGCGCCACAAGATGTACGCCACGTTCATGGCCAAGCCGCACGCGAAGGAGCCGGGCAGCGCCATGCACATCCACCAGAGCATCGTCGACAGCAAGACGAAGAAGAACATCTTCTCGAAGGACGACGGCACGCCGACACCGCTCTTCTTCAACCACATCGCGGGATTGCAGAAGTACCTGCCGGCGGCGATGGCGCTGCTGGCGCCGAACGTGAACTCCTATCGCCGCATCTCCCGCTTCCAGCTCGCGCCCATCAACGTGCAGTGGGGATACGACAATCGCACGGCGGGGCTGCGGGTGCCGGCGTCGGCCGCCGAAGCGCGCCGCGTGGAGAATCGTCTCGCGGGCGCGGACGCGAATCCCTACATCGCGCTGGCGACCTCGCTGGCCTGCGGCTATCTCGGCATGGTGGAGGGCCTGCTGCCTTCCGAGCCCATCTCGGGCTCGGCGCACGACCTGCCGTTCTCCCTGCCGCGCTCGCTCGACGACGCGATCCGCGAGCTTCGCGAATGCGAGCCGCTGGTGCGCATCCTCGGCGACCCGTTCATCTCCGCGTACACCATCGTCAAGGAAGCCGAGTACGAAGTGTTCCTGCAGGTCATCAGCTCCTGGGAGCGCGAGCACCTGCTGTTGAATGTCTGACATCCTGTCCAGGAGATGACGCTCGCCATGAACGACACCGGCAAACGCAGTACGGCGGAGTGGCAGTCGCTCGACAGCGCGCACTATCTGCATCCCTTCACGGACCACAAGGCGCTCGCCGCCAGGGGTTCGCGGATCGTCACGCGCGCGGAAGGCGTGTACGTCTTCACCAGCGACGGCGACAAGATTCTCGACGGCATGTCCGGGCTCTGGTGCGTGGCGCTGGGGTACGGCCGAAAAGAATTGTCAGAGGCCGCTTACAAACAACTCGCCGAGCTGCCGTACTACAACAGCTTCTTCCAGAGCAGCACGCCGCCGGCCATCGAGCTCGCGCGCATCCTCAAGGAAGTGACGCCGCCGCAGTTCGAACACGTGTTCTTCACGGGCTCGGGCAGCGAGGCCAATGACACGTTGCTTCGGCTCGTGCGCCGGTACTGGCAGTTGCTCGATCAGCCGAACCGGAATGTCATCATTTCCCGCTGGAACGGCTACCACGGAAGCACGGTGGCCGGCGCGTCTCTGGGAGGCATGAAGCCCATGCACGAGCAGCTTGGGCCCGAGGGCGCCGTTCCGGGCATCGTCCACATCAATCAGCCGTACTGGTTCGGCGAGGGCGGCGATCTGAGTCCGGCCGAGTTCGGGCTGAAGTGCGCGCGCGAGCTGGAGGCGAAGATCCTGGAGCTCGGCCCGGAGAGGGTGGCGGCCTTCATCGGCGAACCGGTGCAGGGCGCCGGCGGTCTCGTGATTCCGCCGGACACCTATTGGCCGGAGATCCAGCGCATCGTCGACAAGTACGGGATCCTGCTGGCGTCGGATGAAGTCATCTGCGGCTTTGGTCGTACAGGCCAGTGGTTCGGATGCGAACACTACGGCACGCGCCCGGATTTCCTGACCATGGCCAAGGCCCTGTCGTCGGGCTATCTACCCATCGGCGGGCTCATGGTCGGCGACCGGGTCGCGAAGACCCTGATCGAGAAGGGTGGCGAGTTCTTTCATGGTTTCACCTATAGCGGACACCCGGCCGCCTGCGCCGTGGCCGTGGCGAACCTGGAGATCTTCCGGCGCGAGCGCGTCGTGGAGCGCGTCCGAGAGGACCTCGCACCCTATCTAGCAAAGCGCTGGAGCGAGCTCGCGGCGCATCCGCTCGTGGGCGAGGCCCGCAGCTTGGGGCTGCTGGCGGCGATCGAACTGGTGCCTGACAAGCGCGCCAGGCGCTTTTTCGAGCCTCGCGGCGAAGTGGGGCTGCACATGCGGGACGTGTGCACGCGTAACGGACTCGTCATGCGCGCGACGCGCGATACGTTGTTCGTCGCTCCTCCATTGGTCATATCGCGGAGCGAAATTGACGAACTACTGTCCAAAGTAGTGCGCTCTCTCGATGAAACGGCTGCGTGGGCGAAGGCGCAGGGCTGGCTATAGACGTGTTGGCTGTTATATAAACCTTTCCAAAGACGCGGTCGTGTGGGTCCACGCCGCGACAACATCTAGGGGTTTTCAAAATGTCCACTCGCAGCCTGTCGGCGCTAGTTTCGGTCCTCGTTCTGCTGTCCGCTTGCGGCAAGAAGGAGGAGGCGCCGCCCGCGGCTGCCAACGCTCCCGCTGCCGCCGGTGAAACCTTCGACACGGATGCCGAGAAGAAGGTCAACGTCTACAACTGGTCGGACTACATCGAGCCCACGGTGCTCGAGGAGTTCACCAAGGAGACCGGCATCCAGGTCAACTACGAAGTCATGGACTCGAACGAACTGCTCGAGACCAAACTGCTCGCCGGCCGCACTGGTTACGATGTCGTCGTTCCCTCCGCCTCGTTCCTCGCCCGCCAGATCAAGGCCGGCATCTACCAGAAACTCGACAAGAGCAAACTCACGAACCTCAAGAACCTCGACGCGGACATCACCAAGAAGCTCGAAGTCTTCGACCCGGGCAATGAACACGCGGTGAACTACATGTGGGGCACGTCGGGTGTGGCCTACAACGAAGAAGCCATCAAGGCCGCCATGCCGGATGCGCCGGTAGATAGCTTCGCGATGTTCTGGGATCCGAAGGTGATCTCCAAGTTCGCCAAGTGCGGCGTGTCCGTACTCGATGCGCCGTCGGAAGTGATCGGCACCGTGCTCATCTACCTGGGCAAGGATGCGAACTCCGAGAAGCCGGAAGACCTGGCCGCCGCCGAAAAGGTGCTGCTCTCGGTCCGTCCGTACATCCGCACCATCAACTCCGCTCCTTATATCGAGCAACTCGCCAACGGCGAGGTCTGCCTGGTGCTCGGCTGGTCGGGTGACGTGCTGCAGGCCAAGAGCCGTGCGGAAGAGGCCAAGAAGCCCTTCACGATCAAGTACAACATCCCGAAGGAAGGCGCGGTCATGTTCTTCGATAACATGGCGATCCCGGCGGATGCCACCCATGTGAAGAACGCGCACATCTTCATCAACTACATGCTGCGCGCCGAAGTGGCGGCGAAGAACACCAACTTCATCAGCTTCGCGAACAGCAATGCGGCGTCCTGGCCGATGGTGGACCCGGTGGTGAAGGACAACCCGGGCATCTTCCCGACCCCGGACCTGATGCCGAAGCTGGTTCCCGACCTGCCCGAGAGCGCGGAATTCACCCGCTCGCTGACGCGCACCTGGACTCGCTTCCGTACCGGCAAGTGACCTGAGGGGGCCGTCGCTTAGGGAGCGACGGCCCTCGACCATTTCAACGGGGGTCGCTGCCATGCAGACGGCGGATCGACGCGCAGACAAGAACAAGACCAAGCATGAGCCTTGGCGTGATCCTCACGCCGAGGCCTACGTGCGCATCGAGAACGTCACCAAGCGCTTCGGCGATTTCGTGGCGGTCAACAACGTCTCCCTGAAGATCTACAAGGGCGAGATCTTCTGCCTGCTGGGCGGATCGGGCTGCGGCAAGTCCACGCTGCTGCGCATGCTCGCGGGCTTCGAATCGCCGAGCTCCGGTGCGATCTATCTCGATGGCCAGGACATGGCGGGCGTTCCTCCTTACGAGCGTCCCGTGAACATGATGTTCCAGTCCTATGCGCTGTTCCCCCACATGACCGTGGAGAAGAACATCGCCTTCGGCCTGGAGCAGGAAAAAGGCCTCACGCGCAGCGAGATCGCGACGCGAGTGACGGACATCCTCGAGATCGTGAAGCTCGGCCCGTACGCCGCGCGCAGGCCGCACCAGCTCTCGGGCGGTCAGCGGCAGCGGGTGGCGCTGGCGCGCGCGCTCGTGAAGCGGCCCAAGTTGCTGCTGCTGGACGAGCCGCTGGGCGCCCTCGACAAAAAGCTGCGCGAAGCCACGCAGTTCGAGCTGATCAACATTCAAGAGAAGCTCGGCGTCACCTTCATCGTCGTGACCCACGACCAGGAAGAAGCGATGACGCTGGCGTCGCGTATCGGCGTGATGAACCGCGGCGAGATCGTGCAGATCGGCACGCCCACCGAGATCTACGAATTCCCCATGACCAAGTTCGTGGCGGACTTCATCGGCTCGGTGAACATGTTCGAGGGGCAGCTCATCGAAGACCTGCCCGATCGCGCGCGTATCCAGTCGGATGAGCTCGGCGGCGTGATCTACATCGACCACGGCATCAGTTCGGCGCCGGGCGCCACCGTGTGGGCCGCCGTGCGGCCCGAGAAGATCAACATCACGCGCCAGCAGCCGGCCGACATCAGCGAGAACTGCGTGAAGGGTGTGGTCAAGGAAATCGCCTACATGGGCGATGTGTCCATCTACCTGGTCAAGATCGATTCGGGCAAGACCGTCCGCGTGACATTGCCCAACGTGGAGCGCCTGTCCGACGACGAGCGCATTCTCTGGGATGAGACGGTGTGGCTGACCTGGCATGGGTCGAGCCCGGTGGTCGTGACGCAATGAAACGTCCCGAGCCGTGAAGCCGGTCGGCGCGCGAACAGTGGCGGCAAGCGGTCAGCAAGGCCGCCTGGGCCCGTTGTGGACCTTCTTCTTCCGCTACGGTCCGCCGCGCTGGTCGCAATACGTGCTGCAGAACTGGGCCGGCCAGCGCCTGGTCATCGCCATCCCGTACCTGTGGCTGCTGGTGTTCTTCCTCGTCCCGTTCCTGATCGTCCTCAAGATCTCCTTCGCGGAGTTCGATCCGCTGGGCCGGCCGCCCTACCTGCCGGTGTTCCAGTGGCTGGAGGAAGGCGCGCTGCAGGTCAAACTACTGGTCGGCAGCTACTCCTATCTCTTCAACGAACCGCTGTACGTGAGCGCCTGGATCTACTCGATCAAGGTGGCCGCGGTGTCCACGTTCTTCTGCCTGTTGCTGGGCTATCCGATGGCCTACGCCATCGCGCGGGCTTCGCCTACGTACCGGAACGTGCTGATGATGCTCATCATCCTCCCGTTCTGGACGTCGTTCCTGCTGCGGGTGTACGCGTGGATAGGCCTGCTCAAGACCGACGGTGTCATCAACAACGTGCTGCTGGGGCTGGGGATCATCGAAGCGCCGCTTTCGATGATGAACACCAGCTTCGCGGTCTACATAGGCATCGTCTATTCCTATCTGCCCTTCATGATCCTGCCGCTGTATTCGAACCTCGAGAAACACGACCACACGCTGCTCGAAGCCGCCCAGGACCTGGGCGCCGGGCCCATCAAGTCGTTCCTCAAGGTCACGCTGCCGCTGTCCATGCCGGGCATCGTCGCGGGCTCGCTGCTGGTGTTCATCCCCGCCGTGGGTGAATACGTGATTCCCTCATTGCTGGGACGCACCGACCAGCTGATGATCGCCAAACTACTGTCGGACGAGTTCTTCATGAACCGCGACTGGCCCAAGGCGAGCGCCGTGGCGATCGCGATGCTGCTGCTCCTGGTGGTGCCGATCATGATTTTCCAGCACTTCCAGAACAAGGAACTGGAGGCCGCGAAGCGATGAAGTTCGGTGGCTTCAAGACGCAGGGGGCATTCTCCAGGTCGATGTTGGGCATCGGCCTGCTGTTCCTGTACGCGCCGATCATCTCGATGATCATCTACTCGTTCAACGACTCGCGGCTGGTCACGGTCTGGCATCCGGATTCGCCGACGCTGCGCTGGTACGGGCAGCTCTTCAAGGATCAGCAGGTCCTGTCCGCGGCCTGGGTGTCCATCAAGGTGGCGGCGATGTCGGCGACCGGCGCCGTGATCCTGGGCACGCTCGCCGGCCTCGTGCTGGCGCGCTTCGGACGGTTCAAGGGCCGTGCGCTGCTGCAGGGTCTGAGCACGGCGCCGCTGGTCATGCCCGAGGTGATCACCGGTCTTTCCATGCTGCTCCTGTTCGTGACGCTCGAGCAGTTGCTGCGCGCCACCTTGGGCTGGTCCTTCGACCGCGGCGTGGCCACGATCACCATCGCGCACATCACCTTCACCATGGCTTATGTCACGGTGGTGGTGCAGTCCCGCCTGGCTACCTTCGACGATTCGCTCGAAGAGGCCGCGCTCGACCTGGGTGCGCGCCCGGCCAAGGTGTTCTTCCGCATCACCGTGCCGTTGATCCTGCCCGCCATCCTCTCGGGATGGCTGCTGGCATTCACGCTTTCCTGGGACGACCTGGTCGTGACGCAATTCGTGTCCGGCCCCGGGTCCAATACGCTTCCCATGGTCATCTTTTCTCGTGTTCGACTAGGTGTGAGCCCGGTCGTGAACGCTCTGGCAACCATAATGGTTCTGGTAGTGGCTCTCGGCGTGATCCTGTCGGCGGTTCTCATGCGCCGGCAGGAACAGCGTCGCAAACGCGAGGAACAGATGGCCGCCGTCGGCTAACTACTGATAAACTTTCCACCATCGATAATTGACGAGGTTTTTACAAATGGCCAAATCACGCAAACACAACTCTCCCTGGACTCCGGCGGATCTGAAGAAGATGCGCGCTCTTGCGAAAGAGAAGATGTCCGCTCGCCTAGCCGCCAAGGAACTGGGCCGCTCCACTGGCGCCGTGAAATACAAGGCGATGGTGGAGGGTATCCGTTTCCGCTTCATCGACCAGCCGGCCGGTGTGCAGAAGAAGCTTGCCCGCAAGGCCAAGCGCGCCAAGAAGAAGTAAGGCGTCCTCAAATGCAGGCGCCGCGTACGGGGGTGCGCGGCGGCTGTACACTTCGTTGATGGTCTCTTCGATAGGGTTTCCCAGCAAACTTCCCGACGTCGGCACCACGATCTTCACCGTGATGTCGCGCCGCGCCGCCGAACAAGGTGCGGTCAACGTGGGCCAGGGCTTCCCCGACTATCCCATCGATCCCGATCTCGCCGCCTGCGTCTCCGAAGCGGTGGGAGCGGGGTTCAACCAATACGCGCCCATGGAA
>JBKPPO010000044.1:0-8869 GCA_046733635.1 Pseudomonadota bacterium
GGTCGCGGCGCCGCCTTCGAACTCGCTCTGTTCGTAGTTGATGGAAAGCTTGACGGTGTTCCACGGGTACCAGTTCGCGCCGACGCCATACGCGGTCACCTTGCTCACCGCCGTGAGCGGATTGGCGAAGGAGTTCGCGCCGCCGGCGAAAGTCGCATCGTCGATGTCGAGTTCCTGGATACGAGCCACGAGTTCCCACGCGCCCGAGCCTTCCTTGCCGGGACGGAACGTGCTGCCTGGCGTGAAGCCGCGGAACGCTTCTTCTTCGCCGGTGAGGAAGTAGGAGAACTGCGCCTGCCAGGCGCTGTGCTCGAGCGAATCGGAGCGCGTCACGCCACCGACCACTCGCGACACGTCCTGCTGCACGGTCGTGTACTCGCCGAGGACGCCGAAGCTGCCGATCGAATAGTAGAACTGGGGGGCCAGGCGCAGACGTTCACCGTCGGCGAACGTCGCGTTGTTGGGTGTCACGCCGGTGGCGGTATTCGCGCGATAGGCGAACACGCTCTGCTGGCCGGGTGAACGGTAGGCGGAGAGCGCCGTATTGGCGGCAGTGCCGTCCACGTCGATCCAGGTGCTGCCCACGCCGAAGCCGAGTCCGCGCAGCGCGAAGTTTTCGGAATTGATGAAAGGCTGGAAGAACACGCGCGCGGCGTAGTCACCCTTGGTGTCCACTTCGACGTCGGGCGTCGCGAGGTTGTCGCTCGACTGTCCGTCGGTCACGCCGTTGAAATAGCCCACCTGGTAGGCGAACGCACCGCCGTTGAATTCACCGGAGAGCTGCACGCCAATGTCGCGATTCGGAACCAGCGACGTGGGCAGACCGCGTTCGATGAAGCGGATGTCGGCGCCGCTCTGCAGGCGCTCGAGACCCACGGGCGGCTTGAACTTGCCCACGGTGATCGTCGCGCCCGGCTTGAAGCGCGCCGCGACGTACGCGTCGATGATGACGGAACGTCCGCCGCCGAAGTCCGGCGTGAAGCGGTAGTCGTAGATGCCGCCGAAGGTGCCTTCGAGCGTGGGGCGCACGCGGCGCAGGAGGAAGGTATCGGCCGTTTCCGGAACGGAGTCGCCGCCGAACACGCGGTTGTCGGCGTGCAGCGTGCCGCGGAAGCGGATGAAGTTCTCGCCGTTGGTCGACGCGATTTGCAGGCGCGAGGCGCTCGCGGTGATGCGCGGAGCCGCGGCGGCGGCGGTCTTGGCCGCTTCGTCCTGCAGCTCGAGTTTGCGCTCGAGGATGGCGAGGCGCTGCTTCTGCTCCTCGATCTCGCGACGAAGTTCGGCGTTTTCGTTCGAGCCGGCGGACTGCGCCAGAGCCGTCCCTGAGAAAGGCAGCAAGGCCGCGATGGGGGCGAGCGCTGCTGCGCGTCTGATTTTCACTCTCGTTCTCCTGTTGATGTGCCGCTGGACTTCCCAGCGGCCAGGAGAGCGTAGAAACCGGGGGGTTATGCCGTCAGTCGACCCCCGGTCACGCGCCGGTTACGCGCAAGGTCGTTTGGTTATGAGGTCATGACCCGCGGTTTTACCGGCGCGCGCCGTTTCACTGCGTGCGCAGCGACTTCGCGTATTCGGCGAGGAGCTTCGCGGCCCGCGAGTTGTCGCCCAGCGGCACCACGCTGTTGCCCGCGCCCAGCGCGGCGAACAGTAGTTTGAGGTCGTTGACCAGGCTCAGGCGCTGGACGCGGTGACTCTGGGAAAGCGCGCGATCGGCCTGCAGCTCTCCGGTTTCCAGCGGGGCGGGACGGGCCTGGCCGAAGGGCGCGAGGCGCGCTTCCAGACTCGCGCAAACCGTTGCTGGCAAGTGTTTTTCCGTGTTTTCGCAGGTCATGGGGTATCTCCTTCGGCGTAGTGGCGAGAGGGCCAATCTGCGCTACAGTTCCGCCACGAACAAACGCGCTTCCTGAAGCGCCCATAAGGAAATCTGACGTGTCTTCCGCCGCCTATGCCCGCCTGCCGCTCAATGCCCTGCGAGTGTTCGAGGCGGTGGCCTCCCGGCTCTCGTTCGCCGATGCGGCCGAGGCGCTGCACGTGACGCCGGCGGCGGTCAGCCAGCAGATCAAGTCACTGGAGGAATACCTCCAGGTCCAATTGTTCAAACGCGCGGGCCGCCGCATCGAGCTCACGGCCGAGGGCCAGCAGCTGTTGCCGGGCGTGCGCCGGGGCCTCGATGAGCTCGAAGCCTCCATGCAGCACCTCAAGCAGCACCGCGCCGAAGGGCCTCTGCAGGTCACGTTGTTGTCCTCGTTCCTGCAGCGATGGCTGTTGCCGCGGATCTCCAGTTTCAATTCGCTCGACACGGGTGTGGAGCTGCGTTTCCACACCGGCCGCGATCCCGTGGATTTCTCGCGGTCGGAGATGCACGTGGCGATCCGCATGGGTCTCGGCAAGTGGCCGGGTCTGCATGTGGAAAAGCTGCTCGACGAGTGGGTGATTCCCATCGCCTCGCCGGCGCTGCTGGCCAAATACGGCCCGGTCCCGCGTGGCCAGGATCTGCAGAACTTCCCGTTGCTTGGCGCGATCGACGAACCCTGGCAGGCGTGGATCGAAAAGGGCCAGGAAGGTGAGTGGCTGGCGCGCGCTCCCATCATCGACGACTCCGCCGGCGTCATCGCCGCGGCGGAAGAGGGTGTGGGATTCGCGCTGGCGCGATGGTCGCTGGTGCAACGTGCGCTCGAGCAGGGCCGCGTGGTGCTGGCGGGTGACGCGCTGCTGCCGTTTCGCTTCTCGTATTTCTTCGTGTGCCCCGAACCCTACCTCGTGATGCCCAAGGTCAAGCGGTTCCGGGACTGGATCTTCGACATGGCCCGGAGCTTCCCGCGGCCGCATGCACTCTTCGAGAAGAGAGCAACATTAAAGAGTGTCCCGCGCAAGCCGGCCGCCTGAGGTCGCCGGGCGCTTTGCGACATATTTCCGTTTAGTTTTAGTGATCCCGGCTTCAGGGCGCGCGTTTGTTCGCGTGCGCCCCGCCTAGCAACATGACGCCTCAACAACCTTGGAGAAAACGTCATGTGTATCGAGAAGCTGGTCAGGAACCTGGGATTCGCGCTTGCGGCGGTGGCCATCGTCATCGGACTCGGAGCGACGATCGAGTACCAGCCGGTCATCAACGCGCTCGAGCGCGTTTGAGGCAACGGACGCGATGCACTCGTTTCAGGTGTTCGAGTGGGCCGCGTTGAACACGTGCCCGCGCAACGACACCGCTTTGATCAAAGCCCAGACCGTGCGGCCGGGCGCGAGCGCCAGCTCCGTGGCGGCGCGTTCGGTGATGCGCGCGAGCAGTGTCGCGGTGCGGCCGATGTCGAGCTCGACGAGCACGGCGCGTCCGGTATCCGGCGCCACGGAGACGACGCGTGCCGGCACCACGTTGCGCACGGACAATCCGCGCGGCGGCTCGGTGGCGACGATGACGTCGCGCGCCAGCACCTGTATCTGAATCCGCTGTCCCGCCGCGGCGCCGTCGGCCTCGACTGTGAGCTCCGCGTCTCCCACGCGCAGCGTGGCGAGACCGGCGCCCACGGATTCCACGCTGCCTGACAAGACCGCGCCCACGGAATCGGGGCCGACGATCGCGCGTAGTTTGGGATCGCGGCTCACCGCCGCCAGGTCGCCGTCCGCGACCACCCGGCCCGCATCCAGCAACACGACACGAGTCGCGAGCCGCAGAACCTCATCGAACTGGTGGCTCACGTACACGATGGGAATCGCCAGGTGATCGCGCATGCGCTCTAGATAGGGCAACACGTCTTCGCGGCGCGCCTGGTCGAGTGACGACAGCGGTTCGTCGAGCAGCAGCAGCCGCGGTTGTGAGAGCAGCGCGCGGCCCAGCGCCACGCGTTGTTTCTCGCCGCCCGAGAGTTCATGCGGACGGCGATGCACCAGCGCCTCGAGTCCGAGCAGCGAGACGATCTCGTCGAAGCCATGTGAGATGCGCGTATCCCGCGGCACGCGGTGCGCGCCGTATCGCAGGTTTCCCTCCGCGGTGAGATGCGGGAACAGCCGGGCGTCCTGGAACACCACGCCGATGCGGCGATGGCGCGCATCCACATGGACACGACGATCGCAATCCACGAGCACGTCTTCGCCGAGCGAGATCCGCCCGGCGTCGGGTGTCAGCAACCCCGCGATCAGCGAGATCAGCGTGGACTTGCCGCAACCGGAGCGGCCGAACAAGGCGGTGATGCCGGGCGTGGGCGCGCTGAATCGCGCCTCCAGGGAAAAATCGCCGCGCTGCTTGCGTACGTCGACGAGCAGCATCAGCGGCCCATCCGCCGGCGCAGCGAGCGCGCGAGGAACTCCGAGAGCAGCAATCCCGCGAGTCCCAGCGCGAGCGAGATCAGCGCGAGGCGCGCGGCCAGCGCATCGCCATCGGGCGACTGGATCGCGGTGTACAACGCCAGCGGCAGCGTGCGGGTTTCGCCCGGAATGTTGGAGGCGAAGGTGATCACCGCGCCGAACTCGCCCAGGCCCGCGGCGAACGCGGTTACCGCTCCGGCGAGCACGCCCGGCGCGATCAGCGGCAACGTGATGCTGAAGAAGCGGTCCACCGGCCCCGCGCCGAGCGTGCGCGCGGCGTCTTCCAGACCGCGGTCCACGTTCTCGAGCGAGATGCGGATCGAGCGTACGACCAGCGGGAACGACATCACTGCCGTGGCCAGCGCCGCGCCTGTGCTCGTGAACGCGAGTCGAATGCCGAAGGTGTCGTACAACCAGCCGCCGAGGGGTCCGCGCACGCCCAACAACACCAGCAGCAGGTAGCCCACGACCACGGGCGGCAACACCAGCGGCAGGTGCACGAACGCATCGAACACCGTGCGTCCGGTGAACCGGGTTCGCGTGAGCAACCACGCCACCAGGATGGCGAAGGGCAGATTGAGCAGGACGCTGCGAGCGGCGACCGAAAGACTGAGCCAGAGCGCGTCGGTTTCGGCCGCGCCCATCACGTGCCCTCGGGATTGACCTGCGAATCGCGCCCGGCCACCGCGCGAGCACGTTCCTGCGGGACACCCAGGCTGCGCAGCGAATATTCGAGCATGCCGCGCGCGAGTTCCCGTTCGCCCATGACGACGCGGTTGGCGCCCAACTCCTCGAGCGCCCGGAACTCCGAGTTGCTGTGCGTGCGCACGACCACTTCGATGGCGGGATTGAGCTCGCGCGCGAGTTCGACGATGCGCCGAGCCTGGAAGCTGTCCGGGGTGGCTACGACGATCACCTTGGCGTTGTGGATGCCCGCGGCTTCCAGGACGTGGGGCGTGGTGGCGTCAGCCTGGATCGTCGGGACGCCGAGCGCCTGCGCATTCCCGAGCATCAGGTGATCGCGCTCGATGACCACATATGGGAGGTGTTCAGACGTCAGCGCCGGTCCGATGGCGCCACCCACGCGTCCGTAACCCACGAGGATGGCGTGGTCCGTGAAACCTGCAGCGCTGCTCACGGGAATGCGATGACGCTCCGCGCCGCGCCGCTCGAGCAGCCGCAACAGCCGCGGATGCGCTTCGAGCCAGCGCGACAGCGGCTCGATGCCCGCGAAGGTGATCGGATTGACCGCGATCGAGAGCAGGGCGCCGGCGAGGATCAGGTCCTGCGCGGCTTCGGAGATGAGCCCCAGCGACATGCCCAGCCCCGCGAGGATGAAAGAGAACTCGCCTATCTGCGCGAGGCTCGCGGATACCACGAGCGCCGTGCGAACGGGATGGCGGAACAGCAGCACGATGGTGAACGCCGCGAGCGACTTGCCCACGAGGATGATCGCCAGCACGGCGATCACGGCCAGCGGCTCCCGAAGCACGATCGAGGGATCGAACAACATGCCCACGGACACGAAGAACAACACCGCGAACGCGTCCTTGAGCGGTAGCGAGTCGGCGCCGGCCTGGTGGCTCATTTCGGATTCCGAGAGGATCACGCCGGCGAAAAACGCGCCGAGCGCGAAGGACACGCCGAACGCCGCCGATGAGCCGTAGGCGATGCCGAGCGCGATGGCGAGCACGCAGAGCGTGAACAGCTCGCGCGAACCGGTGCGCGTGACCCGCATGAGCAGCCAGGGCACGACGCGCGTGCCGACGATAAGCGCCAGCGCCACGAACAGCGCGACCTTGGCGAGTGTGATCACCAGCGTGAGCGCCGTGCTGTCGGAGCTTCCGGGCGCGTGGACCGCGCTCGCGTCGCCGCCCAGTGTCTCGGCCAGCGCGGGCAACATGACGAGCGCGAGCACCATCGCCAGGTCTTCGACGATGAGCCAGCCCACGGCGATCTTGCCTTCGGAGGACTGCAGCGCGTTGCGTTCTTCGAGCGCACGCAGCAGCACCACGGTGCTGGCCACCGAGAGGCACAGGCCGAACACCAGGCCGGTGCCGAACGTCCACCCCATGAGGTGTGACATGCCGACGCCGATGGCCGTGGCGGTGACGATCTGCGCGATCGCGCCCGGGAGCGCGATGGATCGTACCGCCATGAGGTCCTTGATCGAGAAGTGCAGGCCGACGCCGAACATCAGCAGGATCACGCCGATTTCCGCGAGCTGCGTGGCGATACCGGCGTCACCGACGAACCCCGGCGTGAACGGGCCGACGGCGATGCCCGCGACCATGTATCCGACGATGGGCGAGACGCGCAGCGCGCTTGCCACCAGTCCGAACAACAATGCAAGTACGAAACCGATCGCCAACAGTGCGATGAGCGAAGTTTCGTGTAATTCCGCGGGCATACGCGCGAGGGTACCCGAAAAACGCGGATTTGCGGCAGCGCGGGCATAGAATGCGCGCCTTGTCTATGAAGGCCACTCAAGCTTCCGGCGCCGCACTCATCGCTGCCATCGGCGTGGTGTACGGCGACATCGGCACCAGTCCGCTCTACGCGTTCAAGGAATCTCTCGCGGCCGCGGGTTACACGCCGGGTGACGCAGCCACGGTGTTAGGCCTGCTCTCGCTGGTGTTCTGGTCGCTCGCGCTGGTCGTGAGCGTGAAGTATCTCGCCGTGATCATGCGCGCCGACAACGCGGGCGAGGGCGGCATCCTCTCGCTCGTCGCACTGATTCAGCAGCGGTTCGGCACCGCCGAGCCTTGGGCGCGCCGCGCCGTGGCGTTGGGTGTGCTCGGCGCGGCACTCTTCTACTGCGATGCCCTGATCACGCCGGCGATCTCCGTGCTCTCTGCTGTGGAAGGCATGGAGATCCTGAATCCCGATTTCTCGCGCGCCGTGTTGCCCGTGACGCTGGGTGTGATCGCGGTGTTGTTCGCCATCCAGCGGCGCGGCACCGAGAAGGTAGGGCGGCTGTTCGGGCCCATCATGGTGTTGTGGTTCCTCACGCTGGCCGTGCTCGGCGTGATGCAGATCGTGCAGGCGCCTCGCGTGCTCGAAGCCGTGAATCCCTGGTACGCCTTCCAGCTTTTCGCCGCGCATCCGGGACTCTCGCTGATCATCCTGGGCGCCGTGTTCCTGTGCGTCACGGGCGCGGAGGCGCTCTACGCCGACATGGGCCACTTCGGCAGGAAGCCGGTGCGTCTCGCGTGGCTGGTGCTCGTGTGGCCGGCGCTCGTGATCAACTACTTCGGGCAGGGCGCGTTACTGCTCAACTCCGCCATGCCGATCGCAAATCCCTTCTACGCACTGGCGCCGTCGGCCTTGCTTCCCGCGCTGGTGCTCCTGTCTACCGCAGCGACGGTCATCGCCTCGCAAGCGACGATCTCGGGTGCGTTTTCGGTGACGCGCGAAGCCGTGCAACTGGACCTGCTGCCGCGCGTGCGCGTGCTGCAGACCTCGGACACGGCGCTCGGCCAGATCTACGTGCCGTCTGCGAACCTCTTCATGTTCGTGGCCGTCGTGCTCTTCGTCATCGTGTTCGGCAGTTCCAGCGCGCTGTCCGCCGCCTACGGCGCTTCGGTGGTCGGCACGATGGTCATCACCACGCTGCTGGGCGCGCTCGTGGCGAAGTTCCTGTGGAACTGGGCGTGGTGGCGTGTGGCCATGCTGTTCGGCCTGATGCTGCTCATCGATCTCGCGTTCGTCGCAGGCAACGTGACGAAGATCGACGATGGCGGGTGGGTGCCGCTGGCGCTGGCCGCGGTGATGTTCGCGATGTTCGTGACCTGGCGCGACGGACGGCAGGCGCTTCGCGCGGAGCTCGAGTACCGCGCCGTGCCGGTCAGCAAACTACCGGAGCTGCTCGAGCCCGCTACCAGCGTTCCGGGCACCGCCGTATTCCTGATCAGCAATTCGGGTTTCGTGCCGACGGCGCTGCTGCGCAATCTCGAGCACAACAAGGTTCGCCACGAGCAGATCGTGATCCTGCACGTGGAGATCCAGCGTGTGCCGCGCGTGGATCCCGCCTGCCGCGTGATCATCGAAGACAAATATCCGGGCGTTTACGACGTGCGCGCGCGCTTCGGCTTCATGGAGACACCTGATGTCGGCGCCGCGCTGCGGCAGGCGAGGCGGCAGGGACTCAGCGTGTTCCCCGAGGACTCCTCTTTCTTCCTGGGCTGGCATCTCGTGCGGGCGCGGCCGCGACCGGGGATTCCCGGAGTAAAGGCGCGCGCCTTTGCGTTCCTGCAGCGCCGCAGCGCACAAGCCGCGGAATTCTTTCGCATGCCCACGCGTGGCGTGGTGGTTTTGGCCACGGACATCGAGATCTGACCGCGGAATCATGACTCGTTGACTCGCGCGGTCGTGGCGTTGCCCGCGCCGCGTGTCTTCCGCGCGCTCCAAAAATATTCTCCGTCATTCGTCCGGTATTCCGGCCGCTGGGCTCGTGGGATTCGGCCGTGACAACGTTGTCCAAACTAGAACGGGTCGCAAGAAACCCGTTGTGCCCCATCCGGAGGCATGCCTAACATCGGCGCGCTCGCGTTACCGCGCGGGCGATGACCAGGGG
>JBKPPO010000045.1:0-12283 GCA_046733635.1 Pseudomonadota bacterium
GACGTGAAAGGCGCGCTCTCGCTGTTCGAACAACACGATGCCGATGAGGACGTGCTCATCGTCGGCGCGCCGAATCTCACGGCGTCGTATGCGCAGGCGCTTGCGAAGTTCGGCCGCAAGTCCCGCGCGCTCGATGGCTCGGTCGCCGCTCTGGCAGGCCTCGCGTATGTGTATCGCGAAAAGGAACTTCGATGAACCAACCTGAAATGGTCGCGATCCTGCGAGGCCTCACGCCCGATCGCGCCTTGGAAACCGGCAAGGCCCTCGTCGAAGCGGGCTTTCGCAGCATCGAAGTGCCGCTGAACTCACCCGATCCGTTCGAGACGATCGGATTGCTGGCGCGAGCGCATGGCGAATGTCTCGTGGGCGCCGGCACGGTGCTGGACGTCTCGCAGGTAGATAGGGTCAGGGCGGCCGGCGGCGGCCTCATCGTCTCGCCCAATGCCGACGCCGACGTCATCCGCCGCGCCGTGGATTCGAACATGCGCGTGATGCCGGGCGTGGCCACGGCCACCGAGGCGTTCGCGGCGATCAAGGCCGGCGCCACGGAACTCAAACTCTTCCCCGCGTCCACTTATGGCCACGGACATCTGCGCGCGCTCAAATCCGTGCTGCCGAAACACGTGAAGGTGTATCCCGTCGGCGGCGTTGGCTCGCAGGACATCGCCGAATGGCTTGTGTCAGGCGCCGATGGCTTCGGATTCGGCGGCGAATTGTTCAAGCCAGCGTATACACTCGCCGACATCGCCACGCGCGCGAAGGGATTGTTCGATGCGCTGCGTGCTGCGATGAATCAGTAAAAAAGTAGCGCGCAAATAGAACGGCGTCGCACGGCGCCGAGTTCAGGGGGTTCCGGTGAATCTTGATCCAGTGGATATCACTATCCTGGTGGTCTACGCGATCGGCATTTTCGTGCTGGCGCAGTGGGTCTCCCGCGAGAAGGGCACGCACGAGAAGAATGCTCAGGATTATTTCCTCGCGTCGCGCGCGCTGCCCTGGTGGGCGATCGGCACGTCGCTGATCGCGGCCAACATCTCGGCCGAACAGATCGTCGGCATGTCGGGCTCGGGCTACGTGATGGGCATGGCCATCGCGTCGTACGAGTGGATGGCGGCGCTCACGCTCATCGTCGTCGGCAAGTGGATCCTGCCGGTGTTCCTCAAGAACGGCATCTACACGATGCCGGAGTTCCTCGAGAAGCGTTACAGCCCGGCCGTGCGCAACGTGATGGCCATCTTCTGGCTGGCGTTGTACATCTTCGTGAACCTCACCTCGATCCTCTGGCTCGGCGCGCTCGCCGTGAATGCGATCGCGGGTGTGAACATCGAAGTCGCGATCTGGGCGCTCGGACTGTTCGCGCTCCTCTACGCGGTTTACGGCGGGCTGAAGGCCGTGGCGCTCACCGACATCGTGCAGGTATCGCTGCTCGTGCTCGGCGGCATCATCATCACGTACATCTCGCTGGACAAGGTCAGCGACGGGCAGGGCGTGCTCGCCGGGTTCAACATCCTCACGGAGCGTTACCCCGAGAAGTTCGACATGATCCTGTCCCCGGACAATCCCTACTACAAGGATCTGCCGGGACTCGCCGTGCTGCTCGGCGGCATGTGGATGATGAACGTCAGCTACTGGGGCTTCAATCAATACATCATCCAGCGCGGCCTCGCGGCCAAGAGCGTGAATGAGGCTCAGAAAGGCATCGTACTCGCCGCATTCCTCAAACTACTCATGCCGGCGATCATCGTGTTGCCCGGCATCGCCGCACTGGTGCTGGTGCCTGGCCTGGAGAAAACCGACCAGGCCTATCCCAGCCTCATGGCGATGTTGCCCGTGGGCATCAAGGGCCTGGTGTTCGCGGCGCTGGTCGCAGCCATCGTTGCGTCGACGGGGTCGAAGATCAATTCGATCGCCACCATTGCCACGATGGATCTCTACCGTGCGTGGAAGCCCGACACCGAGCAGAAGAAGCTCGTCAATATCGGCCGCGTGGTCGCGGTGGTATCGATCCTGATCGCCATCTCCGTCACCAAGCCGTTCCTGAGCAATTTCGGCCAGGGCTTCCAGTACATCCAGAACTTCACGGGCTTCGTCACGCCGGGCATCTGCGTGATCTTCCTGCTGGGCCTGTTCTGGGCGCGCACCACGGCCACCGCCGCGATGGTCTCGATGCTGGCGACGGTGGTGATCTCGTGGATCTTCTACCAGTACCTGCCTGACTACCCGTTCATGAACCGCGTGGGCTGGTGTTTCGTCGCGGGCATCGTGATTGCCGTCGCGATCTCGCTGATGTCGCCGCAGAAGGAAGCTGCCATGCGCGTGGACATCAAGAACGTGGATTTCTCCACCGGCACGGGTTTCAACGTCGCCTCCGTGCTGATCATCCTGGTGCTGGCTTTCCTGTACTACACCTGGTGGTAGTCAGGGCTCGATGAAACCGAAAGCCGCGCCGGCGATCCGGCGCGGCCTTTTTCATGGAGCAGCGGAATCAATCGAGATACTTGCCCGTGTCTGCCCCGTCCTTGTGACGGAGCCGAGCGTTGGCGATCGTGTCCGCCGGCAGCAGGCGCGCGTTGACGCCGCGGCGATCCCGCCTGCCGGTGCGCGGCGTCCAATGAGTGACACAGCCGCAGGTGGCACAGCGATGAAAATCCACGTGCCTTCCGTTCCACGCATACGTGTCGGTGGCAGGTGATTCGGGCGAAATGGTGAGGTCGCTGGCCGAGCAGTAGGTCCACAGGACGCCGTACTTGCGGCAAAGCGAGCAATTGCACTCGACCACTTCCGTGGGCGCGTTGGCGAATCGAATCCGGATGGCTCCGCAATGGCACGACGCCTCGAGCCGCTTGTCCTGCTTCGGGGCCACGCCTCTAACCGATCAGCGACGGCGGCGGCCGGAACGCGTGCTCGAGTAGGATCCCGACGAACACCGACAATCCCACGTAGTGGTTGTTGAGGAAGGCATCGAAGCAGGACGCCGGCTTCCGATCGCGGATCTTCCACTGCTGCCACGCGAAGAACACCGCGGCGCCGACGAGCCCGAGGTTGTACCAATAGCCGAACTCCATGTTCGTACCCACGAGGTACAGCGTGAAGAGCATCAGGAGCTGCAGGAAGCCGATGATGAGCTTGTCCATGTCGCCGAACACGATGGCGCTGGATTTCACCCCGATCTTGAGATCATCGTCCCGGTCGACCATGGCGTACATGGTGTCGTAGATAGCCGCCCAGATGATGCCGGCGAAGAAGATGATCCACGCCACGCGCGGGATCACGCCGAGCTCGGCCATGAACACCATGGGCACGCCCCAGCTGAATGCAACGCCCAGGTAGAACTGCGGCAGCGGGAAGAAGCGTTTGAAGAACGGATAACTCACGGCGAGCACCGCGCCGACCACGGACATGCGGATGGTTTTCTCGTCGAGCTGCAGCACCAGTGCGAGCGCGGTGAAGATGAGCACGAGGAACCAGGCGAGCGCTTCGTAGGGTGCGAGCCGGCGAGACGCGATGGGCCGGTCGCGCGTGCGTTTGACGAACGGATCGAAGTCGCGATCCGCGAGATCGTTGATCACGCAACCGGCCGAGCGCATGACCACCGTGCCGAGCACGAAGATCACGAGCACCTTGGGTGTGGGATGCGAACCGCCCGCGATCCACAGCGCCCATAAGACCGGCCACAGCAGGAGCCAGATGCCGATGGGGCGATGGAGGCGCGCGACTTCGACGAGATCGCGGATGCGCCGCTGATACCGCAGCCAGGTCAGCCGCGCGTTGGACGGCGGCGGCGTGAGATCCAGTTGGAGAGACTTCTCAGTCACGGGCGGGAATCATACGCGCCGTAGTCGCGCTCCGCCTTCGGTCGCATTGACCGCGCTCAGGACGCGCGGCGAGTGAACTCGATCGGGATCAGAACCTGCGCGGGCTGCGCCACGCCGTTCACTTCGTGGGGACGGAACATCGCCTTCATCACCGCATCGCGCGCGGCGACATCGAGACGCTCGAAGCCACTGGAGCGCTCGACCTGGATCTGCGAGGGACGGCCCGACACATCCACCAACACACGCAGCAGCACCGTGCCGGATTCGCGGCGGCGACTCGACTCACGCGGATAGACAGGCGCCGGCGCGCGCACGTATTCGACCGACTCGATCATCGGCGGCGCCACGGTCCTGGTGACGTTCGGTGTGATCGCGGCGCTCGCAACGGTGGTCGGCGGCGGCGTGATCGTGTCCACTTCGATCGAAAGCTGATCGGGCGGCGGCAGCACGTATTCGATCTTCTGCATCGGCGGCGTGACGGGCGGCGCCTGTTCCGCTTCCGACGGCGCTTCGAGGATCTGCGCGACGATGGGAGTCGGCGGCGCTTCCACGCGCGAGACCTGGCGGATGCTCAGGAACGCGATCCCCGCGAGCACGTGAATGCCGACGGTGATCGCGGCGAAGAGCGGGCGGCCGTTCGAGCTCGATGCCGCGACGGCGCGCGGTGTCCAGTCGCTCAGCGAAGCAGTGCTTCGCAATGCCGGCGGATCACCGCGGTGAACCGCGGCGTCGGGCATATCGTTGAGGATCTGGACTGCCATGTGCGGCGACGAATGTAAATGATTCGCATTTGGAGCTCAACGGCCCATTCTTCTTTATGTGCCGGGATCGGGTGGGCGATTGCCCGAGCCTCCGCTCATCCGATACGGGCGTAGCGCTCGCCGGCGCCTCCGCTCATCCGATACGGGCGTAGCGCTCGCCGGCGCCGATCCAGCGGCGCGTAAGTGCCTGTACGGCCTCGGGATTGTTCGCAAGCAGGGTTTCCGCCGAGGCCTGGACGGCAGGCAGCAGATCGGAATCGCGGATGAGGTCGGCCACCCGCATGTCTGCAAGACCGGTCTGCCGGGTGCCCAGAAGTTCACCGGGGCCCCGGAGTTCGAGGTCCCGCCTTGCAATCACGAAGCCGTCGTTGGTCTCGCGAATCGCGGCAAGTCGTGCACGCGCCATCTCGGACAGCTTCCCGCCATAAAGCAGCACGCAATGGCTCTCGTGCGAGCCCCGACCGACGCGCCCGCGGAGCTGGTGAAGCTGCGCGAGGCCCATGCGCTCCGCGTTCTCGATCACCATGAGGGTGGCATTCGGAACGTCGACACCGACTTCGATGACGGTGGTGGCCACTAACAACCCGATCTTGCCGTCCTTGAACTGATGCATGCCGAGCTCCTTCTCCCGCGCGGACATGCGTCCATGCACGAGCCCCACGCGGACCTCGGGCAGCGCTTCGGCGAGCACGGTCGCGGTTTCTTCGGCGGCCTGGTATCGCAGCTCCTCGGATTCGTCGATGAGCGGACACACCCAGTACGCCTGCCGGCCCTCGAGCACGGCCTTGTGGATGCGCTCGACGATCTCGTCGCGACGCGTTTCCGGCAACACCACGGTCTTGATCGGCGTGCGCCCCGGCGGCAACTCGTCGATCACGGACACGTCGAGGTCGGCGTACGCCGTCATCGCGAGCGTCCGAGGGATCGGGGTGGCGGTCATGATCAGCTGATGCGGCAACTGGCCGCCGCGCGCACCTTTGTCCCGAAGGCTCAGGCGTTGGTGCACGCCGAAGCGGTGCTGCTCATCGACGATCACGAGCCCGAGCCTTGCGAACTCCATGGACTCCTGGAAAAGCGCGTGGGTGCCGACCACGATGTTGATGTCGCCACCGGCAATGGCCGCGAGCGCATTGCGCCGCGTGCGCGCCGGCTGCGAGCCCGTGACCAGCGCCACGGGGATGTCGAGCTCGCGGAACCAGCGCTCGAAGTTCTTCGCGTGCTGCTCGGCGAGTAGTTCGGTCGGCGCCATGAGCGCGGCCTGCAATCCCGATCCTACCGCGCGTGCGGCGGCGGCCGCGGCCACGACGGTCTTGCCGCAGCCCACGTCGCCCTGGACCAGACGAACCATCGGACGGTTGGCCGCGAGATCGCGGTCGACGTCGGCGAGCGCGCGCGATTGCGCCCCTGTGAGCGAGAAGGGCAGCGACTTCAGGAACCGCTGCTCCAGCGCGTCGTCGCGCAGCGGCGCGGCCGGATCGCTCCGGATCTCCTGGCGCAGCAGGCGCAGGGAGAGTTGGTGGGCGAGCAGCTCTTCGAACGCCAGCCGGCGTTGCGCCGGGTGATGCCCGCTGAGCAGTTCGCCGAGATGCGCGTCACGCGGCGGTCGATGCATCATCGTGAGCGCGTCCGCCAGCGAAGGCAGCTCGAGGTCCGAAAGCATCGCGGCGGGGATCCAGTCGCGCACGCCGGAGCGCTCCGCTTCCTTCAACGCCAGGTCGATCAGCGATCGCAACCTCGCCTGCGGCACGCCCTCCGTCGTCGGGTAGATAGGCGTGAGCACTTCTTCGAGCGGCGCCGCCTCGGCGGTCACGCGGCGGTACTCGGGGTGCACGATCTCGAGGCCCAACGGACCGCGCCGGATCTCGCCGAAGCAGCGGATGCGCGCGCCGCGCGCGAGATTGGCCTGCTGCGCCCCCGAAAAATAGAAGAACCGCAGCGTCAGCGAGCCGGTGCCATCGCTGATGCGGCACAAGAGCTGCCGCCGCCGGCGATAGGCCACCTCGGTGAGCTGGATCTCGCCCTCGACGACGGCGCGCGAGCCCACGCGCACCTCGCCGATGGCGCTGATCTGCGTGCGGTCCTCATAACGTGAGGGCAACACGAACAGCAGATCCTGCACCTGCGAGACACCGAGCTTCGCCAGTTTCTCGGCCAGCGCGGGGCCGACGCCCCGCAGATCGGCGACGGGACGTTGTTCGGCTGTGAGTTGTGGCGCTGGCAGGGCCACGCGGAATCGTTAGCCCAGGTGCAGCGTGCACTCGATCTCGACGCGGGCATTACGCGGCAACGCCGCCACCGCCACGGTCGAGCGCGCCGGATACGGCGCCTGGAAATACTGCGACATCAGTTCGTTGACCTTGGCGAAGTTTGCGAAGTCCGTGATGAAGATGGTGACCTTCACGACCTGGTCGAAGCGCCCGCCGGCCGCCGCGATCACGGCCTTGATGTTCTCGAAAACCCGCTCCGCTTCCTTCGCGAAGTCCCCTTCGACCATCTGCATGGTCACCGGGTCGAGCGCGATCTGGCCCGCCATGTAAACCGTGTCGCCGACGCGCACGGCTTGTGAGTAGGGGCCAATGGCCTTCGGGGCCTGATCCGTGTGGATGACCTGGCTGGGCATGCTCGCTCCTTGGGGCAATTCTTCGATGTTACGGGCCGCGCGCGGCGGCGCACGTCAGTCGCGCGCGCTGGTGCGTCCGTGGCTCGCGATTGTACGCGTGACCTTGAGGACTTCGGGCATCCGGCGGATGACTTTCACGACGCGCGCCAGGTGTTCCCGATTGCGAACGCGCAGCTCGAACACCAGCGACGAGGAGTCCGCGTCCTTTTCCTCCACGGCCACGCGTTCGATGTTGGTGTCACCGGATGAGATGGCCGCGGCCACCGCCGCGAGCACGCCCATCTTGTTGGCCACGTCCACGCGGATCTCGGAGCTGAATACCTTGTCGGTCGTGGCTTGCCAGGATACCGGCAGCCAGTTCTCGGGATGCTTGCGGTAATCCTCGACGTTCACGCAGTTTTCGCGATGGACCACCACGCCGCGGCCCGCGGAGAGATAGGCGAAGATCGGATCGTCGGGAATCGGGAAGCAGCAGCGAGCGTACGAGACCAGCAGGCCTTCGGTGCCGGCGATGGCGAGCGGCACGGGCGCGCCTGAGAAGGATTCTTCGTTCGACTTGGTGGGCAGCAGGCGGCGCGCCACGAGGGGCGCCAGGCGCTCGCCCAGGCCTACCTTCTCGTAGAGCTCGTCGACATCGTGCATGCCGAGCTCCACCACCGTGGCGTTCAGCGTCTCGGTGGCCACCTCGTCGAGCGACATGCGGAACTCGCCCAGCGCCTGGTTGATGAGGCGGGCGCCGAGCTCGATGGCCTCCTGCCGGCGCAGGCCTTTCAGATAGTGGCGCACGGCGGCGCGCGCCTTGGCCGTGACCACGAAGTTCACCCAGGACGGGTTCGGCATCGCGCCCTTGGCCGTGATGATCTCCACCGTCTGGCCGTTGCGCAGCGGCGTGCGCAGCGGCGTCAGGCGTCTATCTACCTTGGCGGCCACGCAGCGGTTGCCGACGTCGGTGTGCACCGCATACGCGAAGTCCACCACGGTGGCGCCGCGCGGCAGGCGCAGGATCTCGCCCTTGGGCGTGAACACATAGACCTTGTCGGGGAAGAGATCGACCTTGACGCTCTCGAGGAAGTCCTCGGAGCTGCCGCCTTCCTGCATGTCGACGAGATTCGCGAGCCACTCGCGCGCGCGGTCGTCCTGTCCGCCTTCGTTGTCGTTGACCTTGTACTTCCAATGCGCGGCGATGCCGGCCTCGGCGACGCGATGCATGTCCTCGGTGCGGATCTGCACTTCGATGGGCATGCCCGTCGGGCCGAACAGCGTCGTGTGCAGTGACTGGTAGCCATTCACGCGCGGGATCGCGATGTAATCCTTGAAGCGGCCCGGCATGGGTTTGTACGCGCCGTGCACCACGCCGAGCGCACGGTAGCAGGAGTCCGCGCCATCCACGACGATGCGCAGGCCGAACACGTCGACGATCTCGGACAGCGGCGCGGCCTTCCGCAGCATCTTGGAATAGATACTGTAGAGATGTTTTTCGCGGGTGCTGACCTCGCCCTTGAGGTCCGCCTTCACGAGCGCCACGCGCAGCGTTTCGGCGATCTTGTTGAGGAACTGCTTCTGGTTGCCGCGCGCCTTCTTGAGCGCGCGCTCCAGAACCTTGTAGCGATGCGGGAATGCGGCCTTGAACCCGAGATCCTCGAGTTCGAGCTTCATGTTGTAAAGGCCGAGCCGTCCGGCGATCGGCGCGTAGATGTCGAGCGTCTCGCGCGCCACGGCACGGCGGCGCGCGGGCGCCATTGCGTCGAGCGTGCGCATGTTGTGCGTGCGGTCGGCGAGCTTCACGAGGATCACGCGCAGGTCGCGGACCATCGCGAGCACCATCTTGCGGAACGATTCCGCCTGCGCCTCGGCGCGCGACTTGAACTGGATCTGATCGAGCTTGGTGACGCCGTCGACGATCTCCGCGACGGCCGTGCCGAATTTGCCCGCGAGCTCTTCCTTCGAGATCGGGGTGTCCTCGATCACGTCGTGCAGGATGGCCGCGATGATCGTGTCGGGATCGAGGTGCAGGTCCGCCAGGATCTGCGCCGCGGCGAGCGGATGCGCGATGTAGGGCTCGCCCGAAAGCCGTTTCTGGCCCTCATGCGCTTCGGCGCCGAACTCGGCCGCGGATTTCACGCGCTCGACCTGCTCCTTCGGAAGGTAGGTCTCGACGCTGTTCAGGAGCTCGCGCAGGCCCGGCGTTCGCCGGGCGCTGGGAAGGAGCTGAAGGAGCGGCGACGCTAAGTCCATGGCGCGCGAGCGCTCCTTTGTGGAAGGTCAGGTGGCGGTGTTATTCCTGGTCGCCACGATCGCCTTGCAGGCCGAATTGCGGCGCACGGAACAGGCTCTGGTTGTCCGCGTCGGGCAGCGGGGCTTCCGGCGGCGGCGGATCCGGCTCGCGGAGCATTTCTGGCGTGATGTTGCCTTCGGCGATCTCGCGCAGCGCGACCACGGTCGGCTTGTCGTTCTCCCAGGGAACCGTGGGCTCGGCGCCATTCGCGAGGCGGCGCGCACGCTGCGCGGCCAGCAACACGAGCTGGAAAATGTTCTCGACGTTCGGGAGGCAATCTTCGACGGTTACACGGGCCATGAGTCTCTCGACGAAACAAGCAATCTGGGGGACGGGAGTCTACTGGAAAAAGCCGGCTCTTTGCCGGGATTTGCCCCGGCGCTGGCTACTTTTTGGCCAGCGGGCCATCGGCCGCGGGGGCCGAGGATTTCTCAGCCCAGCAACTCCGTCACCAGGGGCTTGAGTTGGGGCCGGCTGGCTTCGAAACCAGGGCCTCCCCGCACCAGAGACAGCAGTTCATTCGTGGCCCGCTCGAAGTCCTCGTTCACGATCACGCGGTCGAATTCCGCGTAATGCGACATATCGGTGATGCAGTCGCGAAGGCGGCGCTGGATCACTTCCTCGTTGTCGGTCTTGCGATTGCGCAGCCGGCTTTCGAGCTCCCGCCGTGAGGGTGGCAGGATGAAGATGGTCGTGCAGCCGGGCTGCGCCTTGCGGACCTGCTGCGCGCCCTGCCAGTCGATTTCGAGGATCACGTCGTGGCCCTTGCCGCACAAGGCTTCCACGCCTTCACGGCTGGTTCCGTAAAAGTTGTCGAACACCTGCGCGTGCTCGAGGAACGCGTCCGCGTCGACCAGCCGCTTGAATTCGTCGACCGTGACGAAGTGATAGTGCTCGCCGTCCCGCTCATGCGCGCGCGGCTTGCGCGTGGTGTGCGAGATGGAGACGCGCAGCGCGGGATCGCGGTCCAGCACGGCTTTCACGAGGCTGGTTTTCCCGGCGCCCGAGGGCGCGGCGATGACGTACAGGGAACCGCGGCGTACTGGCGGGGCCGAGCTCATTCGATGTTCTGCACCTGTTCGCGCATCTGCTCGATCAGCACCTTCATGTCGACGGTGATGCGCGTGGTGTCCAGGTCCTGCGATTTCGAAGCCAGCGTATTCGCTTCGCGATTGAGTTCCTGCATGAGGAAGTCCAGGCGCCGACCCGCGCCTTCGCCGGCGTTCATCACGCGTCGCGTCTCCTCGATGTGTCCGCCCAGGCGGTCGAGTTCCTCGGCGACGTCGATGCGCTGGAGCTGCATCACGATTTCCTGCTCGATGCGGTCGCGGTCCACGCTCGCGAGCAGCTCGGCTACCCGCTCATGGAGACGCGTGCGGATACGCGTCTGGATCTCGGGCAGCCGCGCGCGAACCTGCGTGACCAGCGTGCCTAGTCCGGCGCAACGCTGTTCGATGAGTTCGTGCAGCCGCTTGCCTTCGCGCGCGCGCATGGCGCCGAGGTCCTCCAGCGTCTGCTGGAAGAGCGTCCGGCCCGCGCCTAACAACGCGTCGGAATCCTGGGTGGCAGCTTCGACCACGCCGGGCCAGCGCAGGATCTCCACCGCATCGATGGTGGCCGTCGGAAGGGCGCTGTGTACTTGTTCCAGCGCGGCGGCGACGCGGGACAGGGCCGCGGCATCCACGCGAAGCTCCCGTTCGGCGGCCTGCGCGCCCCGCAGATGGACCGTGCAGTCCACCTTGCCGCGCTTCAGGTGTTTGGACAGAAGCTGGCGGAGTTCGGATTCGAGGGGCCGGAGTTCTTCCGGAAGGCGGAATCCGGGCTCCAGGTACCGGTGGTTCACGCTGCGAAGTTCGCAGGTGAGCGTTCCCCAGCTCCCCGCCAGCTCGCGTCGTGCGAATCCCGTCATGCTGGCGATCATTGGCTTCAATTCTCGGATTAAGGGCGATGGGCTGCAGTAAACTGCGCGGCAGTTTATCAGAGCTCCCACCACCGCCTTGCGCATCGAATACGCCGAAGTCAGTTTGCTGGGTTGTCGCACCGACAATCAGGACCGCGTGTCCGTGGCCGTCTCCGAACACTCGGCACTGCTGGTGGTCATCGACGGCATGGGCGGCCATTCCGATGGCGCCAAGGCGGCGGAGACCGCGATCAAGGTGCTGGTCGAAGCCTTCTGGCACACGCCGCAGCCCATCCTCGATCCGCTGGGTTTCCTGCATCTCACGCTCGGGCGCGCGCACGAAGAGGTGGTGAAGCTCGGTGTCTCCCTGCCGCTCGAAGCGCGGCCGCGCGCCACCTGCGCGGTCTGCCTGGTGCAGAACGGCAGCGCATACTGGGCCCACATCGGCGATAGCCGCGTCTATCTGCTGCGCCGGGGCAAAGTCCTCAAGCGCACGCGCGATCACAGTCACGTCGAGTTCCTGCTGCGCGAAGGCGTGATCACGGCGGATCAGGCCGTGTCGCATCCCATGCGCAATTTCGTCGAGTGTTGTCTCGGCGGCGAGCCTTTCATTCCCGAAATGACGCTCGGCCTGCGCGAACAGCTCGAGGCCAACGACATCCTGCTGGTGTGCTCGGACGGTCTCTGGGGCGGTCTCGACGACGCCGACATCGGCGGCGCGTTCCCGCCAGCCCGCGCGCCGCTGCGAGAAGAACTCGTGAAGCTCGCGGAAAAATCCGTCAGCACGGTGGGTGCGGGCAGCGACAACACGACGGCGGCCGTGGTCCGCTGGATCGGGAACGCGTGATGAACACGCGTCCCAGCGGCCGCGCTCCGGACGAGCTGCGCGCCGTGAAATTCACTCGCCAGTTC
>JBKPPO010000046.1:0-11192 GCA_046733635.1 Pseudomonadota bacterium
GATCAGCACGAACACGGGGATGGCCGGCACGAAAGCGATGACGGTCTTCGCGAGCGTGGTGTCCGAGATCGCGCTCATCCGCGTGCAACCCCAGAGCACCGCGATGTACAACGCGAACGCGAGCCCCAGCTCCCAGAAGTACCGGCGTTTGATTTCTCGCTCCAACATCACGACTCCGCGATTGGTTAGTAAAGGATGCTTTACAGGCTACGGCGTGCGTCGCGGCCTGTCAAGCATGCTTTACAAGCGTCTCACTCGCGGCGCTGGTTGTCCTGCATGTCGGCGAAGAAGTCCTGCGCCGCGGGATCCTCTCCCGTGCGTTCCGCGGGAACGTCCTCGCAGAATTTCACCCAGGAGAGCCGGCTCTCGATGCCGTACTGGATGATGATCGGCGCCTTCTCGGGTTCGTCTAGCGAGCCGATCGTGGCGTACATGCGCGCGCTCGCGTCGTGATACTTGAACGACAGCGGCGTGCCGCAATCCGCGCAGAAGCCGCGCTGCGCAAGATTGGAGCTCGCAAAGAAGCTGGGCGTGCCGCGCGTCCACTCGAAGTTGGACGGACTTCCGCCGACGAGCGCCGCAAACAACCCGCCGGTGGCGCGCTGGCACATGCGGCAATGACAGACATGGGATTTTTCCAGCGGCGCGTAGAACGCGTATCTGACGGCGCCGCACTGGCAGCCGCCCGTGGCGACGGGCTTTCTCGCGCTCATTTATACGTGTCGCAATCCGCCGCGTTACCCGACGCGTATCCCCGGCGGAACCACTCCTGCCGCTGCGCGCCCGAGCCGTGCGTGAACGACTCCTGGTTCACGTGGCCCTGCACGCGCTTCTGGATCGTGTCGTCGCCGACGGCCGCAGCCGCACCCAGTGCCTCGTTGATGTCGCCCGCTTCGACGAGCTGGCGCGAGCGATCCGCGTGATGCGCCCAGATGCCGGCGTAACAATCCGCCTGCAGTTCCATTTTCACCTGCCAGGCGTTGGCTTCCTCCTGCGAGCGTGCGCCTTGCTGAGCGGCACGCACCTTCTCGGAAATACCGGTGACGGTCTGCACGTGATGACCGACTTCATGCGCGATCACGTACGCCTTGGCGAAATCTCCCTGCGCCGCGAACTCCGTCTCGAGCTGCCGGAAGAACACGAGGTCGATGTACACCTTGTTGTCCGCGGGGCAGTAGAAAGGCCCGGCCGCGGAGGAGGCGGAACCGCAGCCCGTGTTCACGCCTTCGGAGAACAACACCAGCAGCGGCTCGGGATAGTCCCGGCCGGCTTCGGCGAAGATCGCCGTCCAAGTCTCTTCGGTGTCGCCCAGCACGTGCGCGACGAACGCGCCGCCCTCATCCGTGGGCGTACTGGTCGGGATGTTCTGTTCGGTCTGCGGCGCGCCGGTGCCGCCCCCCAGCAGACCCATGACCAGCCGGGGGTCGATGCCGAGGAAATAGGCACCGACGATGGCGACGAGCCCGAGCACGCCGAACTTGGCGCCGCGGCCTCCGCCGCCGGTGCTGCGGCCTCGGTAATCCTGGACGTTCTGACTCGACTTGCTTTGGCGCCAGCGCATGCGGCGGATGTTAGCAGAGCGTTCCGCCAGTAATATGCGCGCCGACGTGAAATCCGGCCTGCCCATCGACGAAGTCCTGCCCGAGCTGCGCGCCACGCTGGGGTCTCATCGCAATGCGGTGGTGGAAGCGCCGCCGGGCGCCGGCAAAAGCACCGTTGTTCCGATTGCGCTGCTCGATGAACCCTGGTTAGGCGGCCGAAAACTGCTGATGCTCGAGCCTCGCCGCCTGGCGACGCGCGCCGTCGCCGAGCGCATGGCGGTCACGTTGGGCGAATCGGTGGGCGAAACCGTGGGCTATCGCATGCGCGCCGAGACGCGGGTCGGCAAACGCACGCGTATCGAGGTGATCACGGAGGGCGTGTTCACGCGCATGCTGCAGAGCGATCCCGCGCTCGAAGGCGTCGGTGCAGTGTTGTTCGACGAGTTCCACGAGCGCAGCCTGCATGCCGATACGGGCCTGGCCTTCGCGCTGGATTCGCAGGAGAACCTGGCGCCGGAGCTGCGCCTGCTCGTGATGTCCGCGACGCTGGACGGCGCGGGTGTGGCGAAGTTGTTAGGCGGCGCACCGGTGGTCACGGCGGCGGGGCGCATGTATCCCGTGGATGTCCGCCATGTGGGCAGCGGCCTGCCGATGCTGCCGTCCGCGACCACGCGCGAGCCGATCGAGCCCGGCGTGGTGCGCGCGATCAAACAGGCGCTCGCGGAATCTCCCGGCGACATGCTCGTGTTTCTCCCCGGTGCGGGCGAGATCCGGCGCGTGCAGGGCATGCTGGATTTCGTGGGGCGCGACGTCGACGTGTATCCGCTGTACGGCGAACTGGCGTCGGGCGATCAGGACGCGGCGATCCGGCCCTCCAGGCCCGGCCGCCGCAAGATCGTGCTTGCCACGAACATCGCGGAGACCAGCCTCACCATCGACGGTGTGCGCATCGTCATCGACGCGGGACTCGAGCGCCGCAGCCTGTTCGATCCCGCGAGCGGCATGAACCGTCTGGAGCTGCAGCGCATCTCGCGCGCGTCCGCCGAACAACGTACGGGCCGCGCGGGCCGCACGGCGCCCGGCGTGTGCTACCGGCTCTGGGGCGAAGGCGCGCAGCGAAGTCTGGCAGCCTACGCGCCACCAGAGGTCTGCGTCGCCGATCTCGCGCCGCTGGCATTGGACCTCGCGGTCTGGGGTACGGAAGCGGAAGCATTACGCTGGCTGGATGCGCCGCCCGCGGCAACGCTGGCGAGCGCGCGCGATCTCCTGCGGCGCCTCGGCGCGCTCGACGCCAAAGGCAAAGCGACTGCGCATGGCCGCTCCATGCAGCAGTTCCCGGCACATCCGCGCCTCGCGCACATGTTGCTGAAGTCGCGGGATCTCGGTGCGACGGGTCTCGCGGCCGAGCTCGCGGCGCTGCTCTCGGATCGCGACCTGCTGCGCAAGGGCGGCGGCCCACGCGACAGCGACATCCGCACGCGGCTGGACGTCCTGCGCCAAGGCTCTGCGAGCGTGGATCGCAGCACGCTGGATCGCATCCGCCGCTCCCGGCGGCAGTTCGAGCAGTTGCTGGGTGTCGGCCCAGGCGGAGACGAGCGCCCGGACGGCGATCCCGGCGTGTTGTTAGGCCTCGCCTATCCGGATCGTATCGCCCGCCGCCGGCCCGGCGCCGATGCGCGCTACGCGCTCAGCAACGGCCGCGGCGCGGTGTTCGCGGGTCCTGAATCCATCGCGCGGCAGGAGTTCATCGTCGCCGTCGATCTCGACGACCGCGATCGCGAGGCGCGCATCCAGCTCGCGGCGCCGCTGGACAAAGCCGATCTGCTCGAGCACTTCGCGCCGCAACTCCAGCGTGTCGAAGAGCTCGTCTGGGACGAGCGCACCGAAGCCGTGATCGCGCGCCGCGTGATCCGGCTCGACGAGCTGCTCATCGAAGAGAAGCCGCTCAACGAGATCCCGCGGGATCGGAGCGCCGCCGCCATGCTCCAGGGCGTGCGATCGATGGGCCTCGAGGTGCTGCCCTGGGATGAAGAGACTCGGAATTTCGTGGCGCGCAGCGAGTTCGTTCGCAAGCTCGGCGTGAAGGAATGGCCCGATCTTTCGATGGCGGCGCTGGCCCAGGATCTGGATTGGCTGGAGCCGTTTCTCGACGGCGCCACGCGCCGTTCTCAGCTCGGCCGTGTGCCGTTGCTGGAAGCGTTGAAGGCGCACCTCGGATTCGACCGCCAGCGACGGCTCGAGGAGTTCGCGCCCACGCATGTCCGTCTGCCCACGGGATCGAATGCGCGCATCGACTACCTCAGCGACAACGCGCCCATCGCCTCGATGCGCATGCAGGAGGTGTTCGGGCTCGCGGCGACGCCGCGCATCGGCGGCGGCGCCGTGCCCGTGACCTTCGAACTACTGTCTCCGGCCCGGCGGCCCTTGCAGGTCACTAAGGATCTCGCGAGCTTCTGGAAGAACGCCTACGTCGAAGTGCGCAAGGACATGCGTGGCCGGTATCCGCGGCACTACTGGCCGGAGAATCCGCTGGAGGCGGAGCCGACCCGGCGCGCCAAGCCGAGAAGTTAGGCACACACGTCAGGGATTTCGCGGGAACTTGTAGCGGAAACCCAGCGTCGTGGTGCGCAGGTTGGCTTTCAGGTCGATCGCGTAGTACGGGAACCCGATGTAGAAGCTGTCGCCCACGTCGCTCGAATGCGAGTGCTCGAGGCGAATGTCCCACTCCGGGTTGAACTGATAGCTGACGCCCAGGCCCCAGCGGCCAACCAGGCCGCCGTGATAATCGGATTCCGAGTCTCCATTGGCCGCCCTCGCGGAGACGTTCAGCCGGCGGTTCATGATGGCAGCCTGCGCGAGAACGCCGAATTTTTCGCCGATCGGGATACGCCCGGTGAACTGCAGGCCGATGGCGCGAAGATCGGCATCCAGCGTATAGCCCGATTCACTTTCCGAAAACTTGCCCAGATCGGCGTAGAACAGCCCTAACTGCAGGAACCGGCTGAACCGGTAGCCCGCGTGCGCCGTGAAGGAGTTCGAGTCGTCGTTGAATGGAACGCGGGCGTCGGTGTCGCGGTCCAGGATGTCGCCATCGAGCTGGGACGAGCCTGCATCCAGGCCGACATACCAGCCGCGCACGGGGTTCTTCGGCCTCGCCTCGACAACTGGACACAGCGCCAGGGCCGTGGCGAGCGCCACGATGGTCATTCTCATGATTGCCTCCCGTAGTTAGGGTACGCCGTGGCGCGGCGGGGAGGCAAGGCGAGTGGCTAGAGGTCGCGCGCCCGGCGGCGGGCGCGCTCGAGCGAAGCCTCGGCGTCCACGCGTTCGTACTCGAGCTGGCCGAGTCGATAGATCAGCCCTTCACGCTCCTTCTTCTCCATCTCATTCTTCTCGAGCTTCGTCCGGATGTCACGCAACTCCGCGTCGATGTTGCTCAGCACGCCGGCGCGGTAGTGAACCTCGCGGCCCTTTTCATACGCGTCCGTCAGGCGTTCCTGGTCGAAATTGCGGCAGATGCCTGCATCGAAGCTGCCGCCGTACTCGCCGATGTTGTAGATGCGGTTGGGCTGACAGAAGCGCTCGAGTCCCCGCTCGCGGCCGTGATTCCAGGCGCCGCGATCCGGCACCACGTTGACCTTGGCGCAGGCGGTGGTGTGCTCGATGAGGTATTCCTCGGGACGGCCATTGGCGCCATCGCGCACGCCGATTTCCTCCCAGTTGCCCGACAGGCATTCATCCTTGGAGAGGCTGGCGCAACCGGCGAGCGAGACGAACAGCGCGGCGCTGGTGAGGAGGCGGAGCAGAGACCCGTGATTCATGGTTTCACTCTACGGCGACGCGATTGAATCGCACCTGAACGCGCGTCACGTTCCAAACAATGTCAAACCGCGGCTTCAGACGGCCGCGCCGTCTTCCCGCTCGATCGCCACGAGAGCGGCCCGGGCGGGCAGGCCGTTGCCGTCGGGCCAGTGGCTCCGGGGCTTCAGCAATGTGCCGCCTTCGCCCGGATGCTGGATGGTCAGGAACAGGGTCTTTCCGTCGGGCGTGAACTCGCAGCCGCACACTTCGCAGCCGTTCGGGCCACTGGCGAGCTGCTTCAGCAGCCCGCGCTGCGGACCGCTCGTGGGCACCACATAGCAGCCGTTGTTCGGATTTCCCTTGTTGTCGCTGTCCGTGACTATCCACAGGCGGCCCTGCGGGTCGATGCCGAGATTGTCGGGGCAGTGCACGGGGCTGAGCTCGGACGGATTCGGATAACCCGCGAAGTAGGTGTCGGTGCCCTGTAGTTTGCCCGCGGCGAGCTCGCGCGAATCCACGATGTACTTGCCTTCGTGCGGATTGCCGGCCAGCAGGAACACGTTCCATTCGAAGCGCAACGCACGCGCGTCGTCACCCGCCTCGGTGATCTCGATGATGTGTCCCGATTTGTTGTCGGGCCGCGGGTTCGCGGCGTTGGGGCCCGGGTCGATGTGACGGCCGGACCAGTCGGTGTCCGTGCCGCCTCGTTCGGAGGTCTTGGTGCAGGGGATGTAGATGCGGCCCGTGATGGGGCTCGGCTCCACGTCCTCCGGCCGGTCCATCGGCGTGGCGCCTAACAAGTCGGCGGCCGCGCGTACCTTGATGACCACGTCGCCCTGGTCCGCGAAACCCGCGCTGGAGTTCAACGGGCCGTTCTCGTCCTGGACCAGCGGCAGCCATTCGCCCGTGCCGTCGGCATCGAAGCGAGCGCAGTACAAGGTGCCGTGATCCAGCAGATCACGGTTCGCGGCGGGATTCTTCGGGTCGAAGGTATCGCGCGTGACGAACTTGTAGATGTATTCGAACTTCTCGTCGTCGCCCATGTAGGCAGCAACGTGGCCGCTCTTGCCGACGATGGTGTTGGCGCCCTCGTGCTGCATGCGCCCGAGCGCGGTGCGCTTGCGCGGGATGGACTTCGGGTCCTGCGGATCGATCTCCACCATCCAGCCGAAGCGGAAGAACTCGTTGGGCTCCGCGGCCGTGTCGAAGCGCGGGTCCTGCACATTCCAGTGATAGAAGCCGTGCTCGCGCAGGCCGAAGCGGCGCAGCGCCTCGGTGCGGGCGGGGTTGCTCTTGTCGCGGTTCGCGGCGGCGCCCGCGAAGTAGTCGTCCACGTTCTCTTCCGAGGTCAGATAGGTGCCCCAGGGCGTCTTTCCGGCCGAGCAATTCGCGAACGTGCCCAGCACGCGCGTGCCGGCGGGATCCGCGTTCGTGCGCAGAAGCGCGTGGCCGCGCGCGGGGCCGTGGATGTCCATGGGCGTGTTGGCCGTGATGCGGCGATTGAAACGCGACGTCGTGTCGCGTGACCAGCCGTTCTCATCCCGCTGGAGCTGCATCACGGTGACGCCATGCGCGGCCTGCATGAACGCAACGGCGTCCGGGTGTTTGGCGAACCACGCCTTGCTCGGCTCGAGCTTCATGTTCACGCCACTGTGCGTGGGCCAGATGAGCTCGCCATTCACGTATTCATGGTTGACGCAGACCAGGCCGCGCGCGGCGCGCCCCGAGACCTGCTGGAAATAAGCCACGGCGTCCGCGTTGGTGCCGAACTGCCGGTTCTGCGCCTCGACCGCACCCGCATCGAGCCAGTCATCGGCCGCGAGACGGCGCGTATCGAAGTCGGGCGTGCCGGTGACCAGGCTGTCACCCCAGCGGGCGACCAGGTTCTGTCGATAACCGTCCGCGATCACCAACGCGTCCGTGTTCTGCGGCGTCACGCTCTTGAACTCGCTGGCGGTTCTGCCTTCCGGCTTCGTCGGAAGCCGCGCACAAGCAGCGAGGCCCATCGTGGCGGCGGCGCCTGCGAGCACGGTGCGGCGCGAGAGTCGCGCGGTCAGGACGGCGTCAAACGTGGGTCGAAGCTTCATGGCGCGCATGCTAACGTGACCGCCTCTTCGACGCCTAGCGCGGAGCCCACATGTCGTTTCGTTTTCCGTTCACGCCCGCGGGCGCGGTGCTCTTCATCTCACTGTCGTGGGTCGCCGGATGTGCGCGCGAGGAAGCTCCGCCCGTCGCCGCTGAACGAGCCGCGCCCGAGCCCGCCGCAGCCGCGATGGATCTGGCGAGTGTGCATGCCGACGCCCCCGGCATCGCCTGGTTCAAGGGCGACGTCGACGCCGCGTTCGCATCCGCGCAGGCGTCTAACAAGCCGGTCTTGCTGTACTGGGGCGCGCAATGGTGTCCGCCTTGCAAGCAGCTCAAGTCCGCGGTGTTCAGCCGGCCCGACTTCATCGAGAAGTCCAAGCTGTTCGTGCCTGTCTACCTGGATGGTGATCTGCCCGATGCGCAGAAGTGGGGCGACGTGTTCCGGGTCACCGGTTATCCCACCGTCGTCGTGCTCAAGCCGGATCGCTCCGAGATCACGCGCATCGCGGGCAACATGGATCTCTCGCTGTACGCGGGTGTGCTCGATGATGCGCTCGGCGACGTGAGGCCCGTGAAGGACGTGGTCGATCTCGCCATCAAGGCCGAAGCGCCGCTCAGCGCGGCCGATTGCCGCCGGCTGGCCTATCACGCATTCGGCCTGGACGACGAAGGCGTGTTCGAGGGCGCCAGACTGCAGACGGCGTTCGAGAATGCCGCGCGCCTGTGTCCCGCGGAGCTGACCAAGGAGCGCGCACGTTTTCCGCTGCTCGCGGCAGCCGAAGCCGCGTCCTTGCAGAAGGATTCGCTCGACAAGGGCGGCAAGGCGGACAAACGTCTGGCCGCGCTGATCCTGCGGGTGAACGAGGGTCTGTCGAACCAGGCGCTCGCGCTGGCCAACGCCGACGCGCTGCGTGGCCTGCCGCGCGAGTTCTATCTCGCGGCCAGGCAGACCCTGCCGCAGATCGCGCCGGAGCTTCGCGCGCGTGTGATGGCGACGGCCGAAGCGGCCACCAACAACCCGCAGTTCGCGCCCGCGGATCAGCTCGCCGCGCAGCTCGTGAAGATCCGCGCCGCCAAGGCCTATGCGCCGGATGGCAAGACGCCCACGGACGTGCGCAACGTCGCGCTCGCCACCTCGCAGAAGATGCTGGACGTGAAGACGGAGCCTTATGTGCGCGCGGGCGTCGTGAACTCGGCCATCAACATCTACATCGCGCTCGACGAATGGGAAAAGGCGCGCGACCTGCTCGCGCTCGAAGCCAGCACGTCGAACACGCCTCACTACTACATCGGCGATCTCGCGGACGTGGAGGAGAAGCTCGGCAACAAGCAGCGTTCACTCGAGCTGCTGGCCGAGGCGTACGCGAAGGCGAAGGGGCCGGCATCGCGCTTCCAGTGGGGTTTCAACTATCTCGACGGCCTGTTGCGTCTCGCACCCGATGACACCGCCACCATCGAGAAGGTCGGCACGCAGGTGATCGCCGAGCTCGACGGGCCGAACCGGGTGCATCGTCGCACCTTGTCGCGACTCACGCGGCTCGACGCGAAACTCGAGGAGTGGAGCACCAATTCCGCTCGAGCCGCTGTGTTCTCGAAGTTCCGCACGCAGGTGGTTGCCGCTTGCGGGAAGTCCGCCGACGTGGCATCCGAGGCCGGTTGCAGCCAGTTCGGCGCGGCTGCCGTCAAGGCCGGCTAGCTACTCCTTCGGGCGCCGCGCATTCGTGCGCGTCGTCGTGTTGATCGTGCGGCCGCGCCGCGCCAGCGCCTCGCGCAGCAGCCACTCGATCTGGCCGTTCACGCTGCGCAATTCCTGCGCTGCCATCGTCTCGACCGCGGCGGCGACCGCCGGGTCGAGGCGAAGCAGGAAGGCCTTGCGATTCGTGGGCTCGGCCATCAGCCGGTTCAGCCGTACAGCGTGCCGGCGTTGATCACGGGCTGCGCTTCCGTCTCCGCGCAGAGCACCACGAGCAGGTTGGAGACCATGGCCGCACGGCGCTCGGGATCCAGATCCACCACGCCCCGTTCGGTGAGGCCCTGCAACGCCATTTCCACCATGCCCACCGCGCCCGCCACGATCTGCTTGCGCGCGCCGATCACGGCCTCGGCCTGCTGACGGCGCAGCATGGCGCTCGCAATCTCCGGCGCATAGGCCAGGTGCGTCAGCCGCGCGTCTTCCACGCGAAGGCCGGCTTTTTCGAAGCGCTCCTGCAGCTCCTTCTTGAGCATGCTCAGGATCTCGTCGCCGCCGGCGCGCAGCGTCAGCGTGTCCGCGTCATCGTCGATGTGGTCATAGGCGTATTCGTTCGCCAGGTGGCGCAGCGCCGACTCCGCCTGGATCGGCACGTAGTGTTCGTAGTTGTCGATGTCGAGCACCGCACGCGCCGTGTCGCTCACCCGCCAGACCACCGCCGCCGCGATCTCGATGGGATTGCCGCGCTTGTCGTTCACCTTGAGCTTGTCACTGTTGAAATTGCGCAGCCGCAGCGACACCTTCGTCTTGTTGAGGAAGGGGTTCGCCCAGCGCAGGCCCGTGGAGTAGTCCGTGCCGCGGTACTCGCCAAAGAGCATGAGCAGCGCCGACTGGTTCGGCTGCAGCATGTAGATGCCCTTGATGAGGAAGATCAACGCCAGCACCAGCACGAACGTCACCGGGATCAGCCGCGCGAATACGGAGGCTGGAATCGCGATCAACGTAAGGAAGATGAACACCAGCGCCATGTAGCCGCTGGAGCTGTTGAAGTGGACTTCTTCGGTGACGCCCGGCGTTTTCATTGTCATTCCCTCGGTTCTGATTTTCGCGAGTGATACTAGAGTGATATCACTTTTCGGGCAAGCCGATTTTGACTTTGCTCTGTACAATCCCCGCCCGGTTGGGCCTGTAGCACAGCGGTTAGTGCAGGGGACTCATCTATATAGGTGCCTGCGCCGGGAAACCGGCGCAGTGGACGGGATGAATTCAGGGAAACCTTCGCCACTCTATTAATAAGAGAGAAAGGCATGGCAATCCTGAGCCAAGCCCGCGCTACAGCGCGGGAAGGTGCAGAGACTACCTGGGGGCTGGAGAGCCCTTGATGACAGGCTAGAGCGTCCCGCACCCGACTTCGACGTTAGTTAGACGTCGGAAGGGTGAAGAGATAGTCCGCGCGGGAGGGAAACTTTCCGGGAACGTGAATCCCTTGGTCCTTGGTTCGAATCCAAGCAGGCCCACCATCCATGGAACAGGTCGCATTGCGTGCGCTTGGAGGCATAGATTGGCCGAAACACTGATGCTTAGGGCTGATTTTCGCAATTGCTTGGCTCAAAGCTCGTGCCGGCGTCGATGCAATAGGCCGACTTAGGACGGGACGGCCTACGAAGATTATCTTGCCGCACAGCTTAACCCGAGATGCGATTAGGCAGCTCGCTCCTTCTTCATCTGTCGAATCGCTGAACGATGCGCCACACACTGGCAGTGCGGATTTGGTATGCGTTTTGCCGTGACATTGAGGTCGGGCCCGAGAAACAAGCTGTCAAACTGGAACATTTAAGGTGACGGCTGGCCTGGGAAGTTGAGTGCCTTCACGGCTTCCGACACCACGAGGGCGGAAGCAGCGGTCGCGACAAACGGCACGGAAGGCCGAATGCCGGCTTCGAGCTCCAACTCTAATCGCGCCATTGCGTGCGCCTCTGGAATGATGGAGCACAGAGTCTCCCGTTCTCGCTGACACGCCCTGAGCCAGTCGCGCTTCGACTCAGGCGCGGCTGCGATATCTGCTTCAGTGAGCT
>JBKPPO010000047.1:0-10622 GCA_046733635.1 Pseudomonadota bacterium
GTGCGCGCCAGCGCAAAGGAGTTGGGCGGAATGATGCACACATCCGCTTCCAGGTCGACGAAGTTCTTGGCATCGAACGCCTTCGGGTCGACGATCGTGGAGTTGATGTTCGTGAAGATCTTGAATTCGCGCGAGCAACGCACGTCGTAACCGTAGCTCGATGTGCCGTACGACACGATCTTGTGGCCGTCCGCCGCGGTGCGCACCTGCTCGGGCGCGAACGGCTCGATCATCTTCTCTTTTTCCGCCATGCGGCGGATCCAGTGGTCGGACTTGATGCTCATCGGCCTCTCTCGGTCTAACTTTCTTCGATGACGATCTTCGGAAACAGGCGCGAGCGGTCCTTGGCCCGGCGCGCGAGCGCCGCGCCCGTCCGGCGCGCCATGAGGAAATACGGCGCGGCATGCGCCGAGTCGGGCGCCGCCGCGACCGTGGGCGTACCGCCGTCGGCCTCTTCGCGCACGCGCGCGTCGAGCGGCAGCTCCCCCAGTAGTTCGGCGCCGTACTGCGCGGCCATGCGTGCGCCGCCGCCCGCGCCGAACAGGTGCTCGACGTGCCCGCAGTGGCTGCACACGTGCACGCTCATGTTCTCGACCACGCCCAGCACGGGGACGTTGACCTTCTCGAACATCTTGAGGCCCTTGCGCGCATCGGCGAGCGCGATGTCCTGCGGCGTGGTGACGATCACGGCGCCCGACACGGGCACGCGCTGCGAGAGCGTGAGCTGGATGTCGCCGGTGCCGGGCGGCATGTCGATGACCAGGTAGTCGAGATCGCCCCAGTCGGTGTCACCCAGGAGTTGCGTCAGCGCCTGCGTGACCATCGGCCCGCGCCAGACCATGGGTTGCTCGGCATCGATGAGGAAGCCGATCGACATGGCGACGAGCCCGTGAGCCGGCAGCGGTTTGATGCGCTTGCCGTCCGGCGACGAAGGCCGCTGGCCCGCGAGACCCAGCATGATGGGCTGGCTCGGCCCATAGATGTCGGCGTCGAGGATGCCGACCTTCGCGCCCTGCCGCGCCCAGGCGAGAGCCAGGTTCACGGCCACCGTGGACTTGCCCACACCGCCCTTGCCGGAGGCGACCGCGACCACGTTGCGTACACCCGGCAACGGCGAGAGCTGCCGCTGGACCGCGTGCGCGATGATCTTCGAGGTGAGCTCCACCTCGACGTTCGCAGGTCCGCCGCGACTCGCGACATGCGCCCGGAGACTCCGGGCGAATTCGTCCTCATACCCCCCCACCGGGAACCCCAGCGCCACCCGAACGTGAGCGCGATCACCTTTCAGCTCGGCAGACTCCACGGACTGGGCCTGCCCCAGCGTCTGGTTGAGAAACGGGTCCGGATATTCCTCGACGAGTGCGCGAAATTCGGCGGAAGCCTTTCCAAACATAGTTGCGGGCCATTGGGCAGGGGAACGAGATTTGTCCCCCGGACAGGAGGGCCCGGGATTCTAGCGAAAATCCCTCGAGGCGAGGTCAGGATCGGCCGTGCCGCAGGGACCTGTGGCATAATTTTTGTAACAGAGGGTCGGGCAAGAAGGACGGCAGTTTTGCTTCAAATCGCCAGGGCTATTCGTCGGTTACGGCGCCGGCTCCGCGATTCATCCGTTCCATGAGTTTTTTCACCAACATCCGCGCCGACCGGTTCATCACGGAGCTCAAAGAGGCGAAAGACGTCGCCGCTCCCGCGACCCAGAAGGCCATCAACAAGCTTCGCGAGCTGGGCCCTGGCGCCATCGAGCCCGTCACCGCCGCCCTGGCTGACGCCGACAAGATCGCCACGGTGGCCTTCATCGAGGTGCTCACCGGCCTCGTCACGCAGAAAACCTTTCCCAAGTTCATCGAGCAGATGGTCCATGGCAGCCCGCGCGTCATCGCTGGTGTGGCGTGGGCCCTGTCGAGCAGCCGCGCCTATCCGCCGTCGATGCTGCTGGAAGCGCTGAACACCGAAGGCGTGGCCAAGCCCGCGCTGCTGGATGTCATCACGGCCCATCGCTCCCGCCTGTCGGTGCGCGAGCTGCTGGCCGCGGCCTACAAGCAGGAGGCCAACGAAAAGGCGGCGCTGTTCCGCATCCTGGGTGAACTCGCCACCGACAACGACCTGCCCGAGCTCATCGGCCGGTTGAACGGCAAGGATCCGATCGCGCGCCTGCACATCATCAATCTGCTTTCGCGCTTCCCGAAGCCCGAAGTCCAGCGCGCGCTGTCGCAACAGCTCAAGGACACGAACAAGCTCGTGCGCGCGGCGACGCTCTCGGCGCTCGCCAAGATGGATGGCCCGATCGAGATCGACCAGGTCTGCGCCCTGCTGCGCGATCCGGAGATCGACGTGCAGAACAAGGCCATCGACGTCGTCATCCGCGCCAATGACCCGGAGACGATCAAGTACCTGATTCCCGTCCTCAAGGACGAAAACGAATACGCGCGGCGCGCCGCGGTCGAAGTGCTCAACGAGATCGGCACCGCGAAGTCCGTGAAGGACCTGCTCGAAGCCGTGGCCGATGACGACTGGTGGGTGCGATCGCGCGCGGCGGATGCGCTGGGCAAGATCGGCGGACCCAAGGTGGTCGAAGCCGTGTTGCATCTCGTGGGCGATCCCGATGAAGACGTGCGCCGAGCCGCCGTCGAGATCCTCAACCAGACCAAGGACGACCGCGCCGTCGGCCATCTCATCGAAGCCACGCGCGACAAGGACTGGTGGGTCAGCGAGCGCGCCGTCGATGCGCTGGCCGAGATCGGCAGCAAACGCGCCGTGCCGCGCCTGCTCGAGATGCTGGAACACACGCCGTCCAAATCGCTGCCCGTGGTCGTTAGGGCGCTGGGGCGGCTCGGCGATCACAAGGTGGTCGACGCCGTGTTGCCCATGCTCAATCGCGAAGAAAAGGACATCCGCACCGAGGCCATCAACACGCTGGCCAAACTCGCCGACGAACGGCGGCTCGAGAACATCCGAGTGCAGATCCAGGCCCAGACCAGCGTCGCGGAGCAGACCGTGGCGCAGGCCGCGTTGCGCGCGCTTTCGGACCTCGACTCGCGATTCACCGGCAGCGGCACGCGACTGTCGTCGACGCAGAACCGTTCGCCGCTGTCCTCGTCGATTCCTGCGCCCAGCGGCCACCGCCCGGAGTCGGCGACGCAAGCCTCGAGCCTGCCGCATTCGACTCCCTCGCCGGTCGTGCCTCCGCCGCGCCCCACGGCGCCGCCGCCGGCGCCGACTGCCCAGGCCGCGCAACGCACACAGCTCATGTCCGAGCAGGACGTGCAGAAGGCGGTCAAGGAAGCCGAGAAGATGGCGGGCCCGCAGAAGCTCGACATCCAGACGCTCAAGCCCGGCGACATCATCGAGGGCCGCTACAAGTTCGTGGAGCGCATCGGCAAGGGCGCGTTCGGCACCGTGCTGCTCATGGAGGACACGGTCGTCGACGAGCGGCTGATCCTCAAGTTCCTGAACCCGAACGTCTCGGAAGACGAAGAGATCATGAAGCGCTTCGTGCACGAGCTACGGTACAGCCGCAAGATCACGCACAAGAACGTCATCCGCATCTACGACTTCCTGTTCATCCAGGGCAACTACGCCATCTCGATGGAGTACTTCCCTTCGCACACGCTGGGTAGTGAGGTCGTGGGCGAGAAGCCCATGCCGCTCGCGCGCGCGCTCGGCTTCGGCATCGACATCTGCACGGGCATGGATGTCGCGCATGCCCAGGGCATCGTGCATCGCGATCTCAAGCCCGCGAACGTGCTGATCAACGCGGAAGGCCTGCTCAAGATCGTGGACTTCGGCGTCGCCGCCGCGCAGCGCGAGGGAGACACGCAGCTCACGAAGACCGGTTACGTCATCGGCTCGCCGAAGTACATGGCGCCCGAGCAGATCCTCGGCAAGAAGGTGGATCAACGTGCGGACGTCTATGCGCTCGGCGTCATCCTCTACGAGATCATGACGGGCGTGCCGCCCTATGCGCGCGGCGATCACATGTCGGTGATGTACCAGCACGTGCAGGGCAAGGCGCGCCCGCCTCGCGAGATCAATCCCGCGCTTCCGGCCGGGCTGCCTGAAGTGATCATGCAGGCCATGTCGGTGGATAAAGAGAAGCGGTTCCAGACGATGAATGATCTGCGGGCGGCGCTCGAGAAATACCGCTGAATTCGGCGTAAGGGCTCACCTTGGGTGCGGCCTAATCCCGGGTTGCGCGGGCCGCGCGATCCAAGAATCGGACGTGCCCATGGTGAGCCCTGTCCCCGTTTCCTAGAAAACGAGGAATGTCCCCATAAGTCAGGCGTGTGGCCGCCGGGGTTCGCGAAGAACCGCGCATTACGTCACACTCGCGCCCCGACTCACCGTCGCATGCTTCGGTGAGACCCCGAGACCGGAACCGAGGATCTTTTCCACGTGGCACGCATCGATGCGTTCTTGAAGCTGGGCATGCAGCAAGGCTGCTCCGACGTGCATCTCGCCGTGGGCGTTCCCCCCATGCTTCGCATGAACGGCGATCTCATGCCCATCAAGTTCCGCGACGTCGGCGACGCGGAGCTCGAGAGTTACCTCATGGAGATCTTCACGAAGAACCAGGCCGAATACTTCGGCAAGGGCAACGATCTCGACTTCTCTTACGTCTCCGCCGATGGCGGACGCTTCCGCGTGAACGTGTTCCGCAAGGAAACCGGTATCGGCGCGACGTTTCGCGCGATTCCCACGGACATCCCCAGCATCGATCGCCTGGCGCTGCCCCCGATCGTCAAGAAGCTCTGCGACTACCACCAGGGCATGGTGCTGGTCACGGGCGCGACTGGCACGGGCAAATCCACGACGCTCGCGGCGATGATCGATCACCTCAACACGACACGGAAACTGAACATCGTGTCGCTCGAGGATCCGATCGAGTTCGTCCACCGCAGCAAGCAGAGCCAGATCATCCAGCGCGAACTCGGCACCCACATCCCGACGTTCGCCGAAGGCGTGCGCGCCGCGATGCGTGAAGACCCCGACGTGATCCTGGTCGGTGAATTGCGCGACGCCGAAACCATCTCCATGGCCATGACGGCCGCGGAAACCGGCCACCTGGTGCTGGGCACGCTGCACACCACCTCGGCCGCCAAGACCATCGACCGCATCATCGACGCCCTGCCCATCGAGGAGCGCGAGCAGACGAAGAGCTTCCTTTCGCAGTCGCTGCTCGCCGTGGTGACGCAGATCCTCGTGAAGACCGCCGACAATCGCGGCCGCAAGGCGGTCTGCGAGACGCTCGTGATGAACCGAGCCATCGCCAAGCTCATCCAGACCGACCAGACGCACCAGATCCCGAACCAGATCATGACCGGCAAGGACCTGGGCATGCAGCTCATGGACCAGGCGCTGCTGCAGTACCTCGCCACGAAGGAACTGGATCCCGATGACGCGGTGACCTACGCCGCGGACCGCCGCCCGTTCCAGCGTTACATCACCGACACGTCGATGATGCCGAAGCTGGACGTCACCAGCCCCACGCAAGCTGCCGGCTAACGACGTCCCATGCCAGTCATCGACGAATTCCTGAAGATGGTGCTCGAGAAGAAGGGCTCGGACCTTCACTTCCTCGCCGGCGATCCGCCGCGTATCCGTCTCTATGGCGACCTCCAGCCTCTGCGGCCCGAGAAACTCGACAAGGAATTCGTGCAGAACACGCTGTACGAGATCATGCCCAAGACCGCATTGAAGCGGTTCGAAGAGCACGACGGCGCGGACTTCGCGTACAACATGGGCGAATACGGCCGCTTCCGCGTGAACGTGATGCGCCAGTTGAACGGCATGGGCGCAGTGATGCGCGCCATCCCGTCGAAGGCCCTCACGCTCGAACAACTCAACTTGCCGCCAGCCATCCACACGCTGTGCCGCGCCAACAACGGCCTGATCCTCGTGACGGGCAAGACGGGCTCGGGAAAGTCGACGACTTTGGCCGCGATGATCGACGACATCAATTCGCGCGTGAAAGGCCACATCCTCACGATCGAGGATCCGATCGAGTTCGTTCACCGCCGCAAGCAATGCCTGATCAGCCAGCGCGAAGTCGGCGTGCACACCAAGGGCTTCGCTTCCGCGCTGCAATCCGGATTGCGTGAAGATCCGGACGTGGTGCTGGTGGGTGAGTTGCGCGACTACGAAACCATCAGCATCGCGGTGACCGCGGCCGAGATGGGCATCCTCGTCATGGGCACCCTGCATACCAACGGCGCCGCGCAGACCGTGGACCGCATGGTCAACGTCTTCCCGGCCGACAAACAAAGCCACGTGCGCACCATGCTGAGCACCTCTCTGCGGGGCGTGGTCTCCCAGCAGCTCCTCCAGCGCGCCGACAAGAACGGCCGCGTGGCGGCGCTCGAGATCCTCGTGAACACGTCCGCCGTGTCCAACCTGATCCGCCAGGGCAAGCTGGACCAGCTCGAAACGACCATGCAATCGGGCAGCCAGCACGGCATGCGCACGATGGACAGCGCGATCGAGGCGCTGCTGAACCAGCGCGCGATCACGGGCAAAGAGGCCTACAAGAAGGGCATCAACAAGGCGAAATTCGAGCCCGTGAAGGATCAGGGCTGACGGCAGCCCCGGGCGCGCCGCGCCCGTTTATACTTGCGGGCCCTGAAAAACCCGCGAATTTCATGACTCGCAAGATCCTCGTCACCAGCGCCTTGCCCTACGCCAACGGCGCGCTGCATCTCGGCCACATCATCGAAGCGGTGCAGACGGACATCTGGGTGCGCTTCCAGCGCATGCAGGGTCACGACTGCATCTACGTGTGCGCGGAGGATTGCCACGGCACGCCGGTGATGATCAAGGCGCAGGCCGAGGGGATCGCGCCCGAGGAGCTGATCCGCAAGGTCGCCGCCGAACACGTCGCGGATTACCAGGGCTTCCTGATCGGCCACGATCATTTCCACTCGACGCATACGCCCGAGAACAAGGCGATCACCGAGAAGCTGTATCTCGCCCTCAAGGCCAAGGGCCACATCACCACTCGCAGCGTGCGCCAGGCCTTCGACGAGCAAGCGGGGATGTTCCTGCCCGATCGCTACGTGAAGGGCGAATGCCCCGTCTGCCATACGAAGGATCAATACGGCGACTCCTGCGAGAACTGCGGGTCTACCTACACGCCCGACAAACTCATCGATCCGGTTTCCACGATCTCGAAGACCACACCCGTGTGGCGCGAGTCGGAACACTACTTCTTCAAGCTCGGCGACTTCTCGGAGGTGCTGCGTGCGTGGCTCGAAGGCGGCGGCGCGCGGCAGGCGGAGGTGCGCGCCAAGCTCGACGAGTGGTTCAAGGCCGGCCTCCAGGATTGGGACATCTCGCGCGACGCGCCCTATTTCGGCTTCGAGATCCCTGGTGCGCCCGGCAAATATTTCTACGTGTGGTTCGACGCGCCCATCGGGTACCTCGGCAGCTTCAAGGCGCTGTGCGACAAGCGCGGGCTGAACTACGACGAGTACCTGGCGGCGGACAGTAAAGCCGAGCTGTACCACTTCATCGGCAAGGACATCAGCTACTTCCACAACCTGTTCTGGCCCGCGGTGCTGGAAGGCTCGGGCTGCCGCAAGCCCACGGCGGTGTTCGTACACGGGTTCCTCACGGTCAATGGCGTGAAGATGTCGAAGACACGCGGCACCTTCATCACCGCGAGCAAATACCTCTCGCTGCTTCCGCCGGAGCCGCTGCGCTTCTACTTCGCCACCAAGCTGAACTCGGCGGTCGAGGACATCGATCTGTCTCTCGACGATTTCGTCGCACGCGTGAACTCCGACATCGTCGGCAAGCTCGTGAACATCGCCAGCCGCTGCGCGGGCTTCGTCGCGCGTGGCGGCGGCAAACTGGCCGCCCAACTACCCGATCCGCAGCTCTACGCGGAATTCGCCGCGTTGCGCGGGACCATCGCCGGGCTCTACGACTCCCGCGACTACTCCGCAGCCTTGCGCGGCATCATGGGCCTCGCCGACCGCGCCAATCAGTACGTCGACACGCACAAGCCCTGGGCGCTCGCCAAGGATCCGGCGAAGGCCGCGGAAGTTCTCGCCGTGTGCACGCAGGGCATCAACCTGTTCCGCGTGCTCATGAGCTATCTCACGCCCGTGCTGCCGCAGATGAGCGACAAAGCCGGCGCGTTCCTGAACATCTCGTTCGCGGACTGGAACTCGGTCGATACGCCGCTGTTCGATCATCCGATCAACGCGTACGAGCCGCTGGCGCTGCGGCTCGATCCGAAAGTCGTCGCGCAGCTCGTCGATGCCACGCAATCCAGGACCGAAGCCGCGCCGCCCGCGAAGAAACCCCCGAAGAAAGACGAAAAGTCGAAGGCCAACGACGTGAACACTGCCCCCGCCGCGCCCGGCATGATCAAGATCGACGACTTCGCCAAGCTCGACCTGCGCATCGCCAAGGTGCTCGACGCGAAGACGGTCGAGGGATCCGACAAACTACTGCAGTTGACGCTCGATCTCGGGACCGAGCAGCGCAACGTGTTCTCGGGCATCCGCTCCGCCTACGGCGATCCGGCGCAGCTCATCGGCCGGCAGGTGGTCATGATCGCCAACCTCGAGCCGCGCAAGATGCGCTTCGGCGTGTCGCAGGGCATGGTGCTGTGCGCGAGCAATGACGATGGCCCGCAAGTGTTCCTGCTGGGCGCCGACAGCGGCGCGCAGCCGGGCATGAAAGTGACCTGAGCTCCCGTGGACCCGAGCGCGATCGACGCGCTGCTGCCGCAGACGCAGTGCACCCGCTGCGGGTATCCGACCTGCCGCGACTACGCGGAAGCGATGGCGCGCGGCGACGCGAACATCAATCAATGTCCGCCCGGCGGCACCGAGACCATCGTGGCGCTCGCCGCACTCACGGGACGTGCGCTCACGCCGCTCAACAAGGACAACGGGCTCGAGCACGCACCCAAGGTCGCCTTCATCGACGAGGAGCGTTGCATCGGCTGCACCAAGTGCCTGCCGCCCTGCCCGGTCGACGCCATCCTGGGCGCACGCCAGCGCATGCATACGGTCATCGCCGAAGTCTGCACGGGCTGCGAACTGTGCGTGGCCCCGTGCCCCGTCGACTGCATCGTCATGGTTCCGCTGCTCGCCAGCCCCCTGCCGAGTTTGACCCTGCCCCCCGCCGAGACCAGCCGCGCGCGATTCGGGGCCCACAACGCGCGCGTGGCGCGGCGAGCAGCCGAAAAGGCCGCGGTGCTCGCGGAAAAGAAGCGCGGGGCCAGGTCGCCATGAACGCGGAAAAGCGTCGCGCCATCTACGAACGATTGCGCGCGGCGAATCCCGAGCCGACGACCGAGCTGGAATATTCGACTCCCTTCGAACTGCTCGTCGCCGTGATCCTGTCGGCGCAGGCCACGGACAAGAGCGTGAATGCGGTTACCCGTAAGCTCTTCCCCGTTGCCCGCACGCCGCGCGCCATCGCGGAACTCGGCACGGAGGGACTGTCGAAGTACATCCGCACCATCGGGCTCTGGCAAGCCAAGGCGAAGAACGTGATCGCGACGGCGTCGGCGATTGCCGACGTTCACGGAGGCGAAGTGCCCCGTTCGCGCGAGGCACTGGAAGCCTTACCCGGTGTCGGTCGAAAAACTGCGAACGTCGTCCTCAACACAATCTTCGGAGAGCCGACAATAGCCGTCGACACGCACATCTTCCGCGTCGCCAACCGGACACGGATCGCGGTAGGGGAAACTCCGCGGGCCGTGGAAGATGCGCTGGTCAAACATACGCCCGGGGAATTCGCTCTCGATGCTCATCACTGGCTCATCCTTCACGGCCGCTACGTCTGCAAGGCGCTCAAGCCCGAGTGCTGGCGCTGCACGATCAGCGACCTGTGTGAATGGCCGGAGCGGCGCAAAGTGATCGCGAAGCACCCCACTTCGAGGACCGCTTCATGATGTTCGCCAATCTCTCGCGCGATGAGCTTCGCGGCCTGTACCGCGCCGCCTGGCGCAAATTCCGCCTGCAGCAGACGCTGACGCCGCTCGACAAGCAGATCGTCGCGGTCGTTTCCGAACATCCCGAATATCACGTGATCGTCGAATCCGCGGCTTCGGACCTCGCGAATTATTCCCCGCGCAGCGGCCAGCTCAATCCGTGGCTGCACATGGGCCTGCATCTCGCCATCCGCGAGCAGGTGGCGACGAACCGTCCGCACGGCATCGCCGACGTGCACGCCAAACTATCGAAGCTCCTCGGCGACGCGCATGAAGCCGAGCACCGCATGCTCGAAGCGCTGGCCGAGCAACTCTGGGAAGCGCAGCGCGGCAACAAGCCCCCGAGCGAGATGGCTTACCTCGAGCGCCTTCGCACCATGGCCTGAACCCGCGCGCTACTGGAACCGCCAGTAGCGCCCCGTCGGATCGCCGTGGAGCTTGAGTCCCACGCGCGCCGCAGCGCGTTTGCCTTCACGCACCAACCCCAGGATGTCCGCGAGCACCGGGCCAGTCTCCGCGAAATAGGAATGTCCGAGCAGGCTGGTGTCGACGCCGGAGGCGTCGATGGTTTCAATGCCCGGCAGCACCAGCAATGAAGTTCCCGAGTCGCCCGCGCGCGGATGTCCGTGCACTTCCCTCGAGGCCTTGAGCGCGAGATCGCCCGATGACGCATACA
>JBKPPO010000048.1:0-6741 GCA_046733635.1 Pseudomonadota bacterium
GCTTCCTGTTCTTCCCGCGATTCAGCGGGCAGTTCTGGGCCCTGCCGCGCGGCGGCGAAGCCACCACGGGGCTCTCCGACCAGATGTCGCCCGGCGCCATCGACAAACTGGTGACCGAATACGATCCCGCGTTCCGCGTGCGTTTCGAGGGCGAACCACCACCGCCGGATGCGCGTTACTGGCGCGGCCCGGTGCTGAACACCTTCGATGGATTCACCTGGCGGCGCGCGCAGCGCAACTACGTGGGAACGCCGATCGAATTCCTCGGCGAGCCGATGCGGTACCGCGTGACGCTCGAGCCCACCTCGCGCCACTGGCTGTTCGCGCTCGACACCGTGGTCGACCGGCTCGGACGCGGAATTTTCGTGGCTCCGCACGACCGGCAGGTGACACGCATCGAACCGGTATACGAAACGATTTCCTACGACGCCGTTTCGCACTTGCGCACGCGCGCTGATGGAAATCTCTCCACGTTGGGCCGTCGGTACGAGACGGCATTGCCGCCGGATCGCAACCCGCGCGCGCTGGCGATGGCCAGGGAAATGCGTGCCGCCGCTGCGAACGACGGCGAATACGCACGGCGGGTGCTGGACTGGTTCGGACGCAACGGGCTCGAGTACACACTGGAGCCGGACCCCACGGGCCTCGATTCGGTGGACAGCGTGTTGTTCGACACGAAGCGCGGCTTCTGCGGTCACTTCGCCTCGGCCTATGCCACGCTGATGCGCGCCGCGGGCGTGCCGGCCCGCGTGGTCACCGGCTATCTGGGCGGTGAATGGAATCCCGTCGGGCAATATTTCATCGTGCGCCAATCGGACGCGCATGCGTGGACGGAAATCTGGCTGGATGGCCAGGGCTGGACGCGAGTCGATCCCACCGCTGTCGTCGCGCCCGAGCGCCTGCAGACCGGTCTCTACGACGTGCTGCGCGGCGCGAGCGAACCCATGGAGCTCACGCTGCTGCGTTACGCCTGGCTCGGTCAGCTCGCGCGCACCTGGGATGGCGCCAACCAGTGGTGGCGCGACCGCGTGCTCGACTTCAACCTGCGCTCGCAGATGAGCTTCCTGCGCAACCTCGGGATCGAGGCGCCGGACTGGCGGCATCTGGGTTGGGCTTTTGCTGGCGCCATGTCGATCTGGCTGATGTGGGTGGCGTTCACGCTTCGCCGCAGCGTGGCGCGCGTGAAGCCGGATCGCATCGCGCGCGCCTGGCTCCGCGCGACGAAGAAGCTGGAGCGTGTGGCGCCCGCCCGGGCGCCCAGTGAGGGCGCGATGCACTACGCGGCGAGGGTGGCTGCGCAGCACCCACCGGTCGCCGATGAAGTGCGAGCTCTCGCCACGCGCTACACCGCGCTGCGATTCGGCCCACCGCCGGCCGCCGACGACGTCGCGGCGCTGGAGCGTGAAGTCAGGCGTTTGTCGGTGTGAGCCTCACGCGCAGCAGCAGCGCGCCGCCGATCACGAACAGCAACACCAGCGAGATGATGGACGCGCGTTCGTTCTGCGTGGCGGCAGCGACGATGGCGATGAGCAAGGGACCGAGCACCGTCGCGAACTTCCCCATCATGTTGAAGAAGCCGAAGAACTCCGCGTTCTTGCCCTCGGGCACCAGGCGGCCGAACAGCGAGCGTGACAGGCTCTGCACACCGCCCTGCACGAAACCCACGGTGATCGCGAGCGCATAGAACTCGGCCACGGAGTCCAGGAAATACGCATACACCGTGATGCCCGCGTACACCGCGAGGCCGATCAGGATGCCCCGCTTGGGGCCGATGCGATCGCCGAGATAACCGAAGAACAGCGCCGACGGAAAGCCGACGAACTGCGTGATCAGCAGCGCGGTCAGCAAACTACCCGTCTCGAGTCCGAGCGAGACACCGTAGTTCACCGCCATCTTGATGATGGTGTTCACGCCGTCGATGTAGAACCAGTAGGCGACCAGGAACATCACGATGACGCGGTACTGGCGGACGTGCGCGACCGTGGCGCCGAGCTCGCGGAAGCCCGTGCGCACGGCGTCGAGCAATGCAAGATGCGGCCCGCGTTGTTGCTCGCGCACGCCGCGCATCAGCGGGATCGTGAACAGCAGCCACCAGACCGCCACGCTGACGAACGCGACACGCACGGCTTCGGAAGCATCCGCGAGGCCGAACCACGCCGGCTTCTGCACCATGAGCACATTGACGAGGAACAACACGCCGCCGCCGAGATATCCCAGCGAATAGCCGAAGGCCGACACGCGATCCAGTTCGCCGGGCTTGGCCACGTCGAGCAACAGTGAATCGTTGAACACCACGCCGCCGTTGAATCCCATGGTGCCGAGCACGAACAGCAAGGCGGCCGGGAACCAGTTGCCCTGCCCGACGAAGTACAACGCGCCGGTGGCGCCGACGCCTAACAACGTCCAGGCGAACAGGAACTGCTTGCGGCGTCCGCCGCGATCCGCGATCGCACCGAGCACTGGGGCGAGCAGCGCGATGATCAGGCCGGCAATGGCATTCGCGTAGCCGAGTCGCGACGTGGTTTCCGTCGATGACACGTCCGTGCTCCAGAACTTCTGGAAGAACACCGGGAAGAACCCGGCCATGACGGTGGTGGCAAACGCGGAGTTGGCCCAGTCGTAAAGGGCCCAGGAGAAGACCTGCTTGTTCCGGAAGTATTCGCGCACCGGCGAAGGCTACCCGGCTCCGATTACCGAGTCACTGCAAAAGGGGGACCAATACCCCTTTCAACCATGCCGCGTCGGATGGAGCGCGCATGGCCGGCGGCGGGGGCAGCCCTCCTGACGAGCCGGCCGCGGGATCCCGGCGTGAAACGCGCCCAGCATGAGCCCCGTCCCCGTTTCCTAGAAAACGAGGAATGTCCCCATTACTGGCTCTCGCGCGTCGCCGCGAACTTGATCTTCGGCCAGCGCTCGATGGTGAGCTCCAGGTTCACACGCGACGGCGCCAGGTACACCAGCGCGCCGGAATGATCCACCGCCAGGTTGTCGAACGCCTTCGCCCGGAATTCCTCGAGATGCTTCTCGTCGTCGCAATACACCCAGCGCGCGGTATGCACGGCCACCGTATCGAACACGCTGGCGACGGCGTATTCATCCTGCAGGCGGAATGCCACCACCTCGAACTGCAGCTGCCCGACGGCGCCCAACACCATGTCGTTGTTGCGCAGGGGCTTGAAGAGCTGGGTGGCGCCCTCTTCGCAGAGCTGGCCCAGTCCCTTGGTCAGCGCCTTCATCTTCAGCGGATCCTTGAGCACGGCGCGGCGGAACATTTCCGGCGCGAAGTTCGGGATGCCGGTGAACGTGAGCTTTTCACCTTCGGTGAAGGTGTCGCCGATGTTGATCGTGCCGTGGTTGTGCAGGCCGATGATGTCGCCGGCGTAAGCCTCGTCCGCCGCCGAGCGGTCGGCCGCGAGGAACGTGAGCGCATCGGCGATGCGCATCTCCTTGTCGAGACGCACGTGGTACATGCGCATGCCGCGACTGTATTTGCCCGAGCACAGGCGCATGAACGCGATGCGATCCCGGTGCTGCGGATCCATGTTCGCCTGGATCTTGAACACGAATCCGGTGAGCTTGCCCTCGCTCGCATCCACTTCGCGCTGCTGCGTGTTTCGCGGCAGCGGCGACGGCGCGTGCACCGCAAAGTGCGCGAGGAGTTCTTCCACCCCGAAGTTGGAGATCGCCGAGCCGAAGAACACGGGCGTCTGCCGACCCTCGCGATACGCCACCACGTCGAAAGCCTGGGTACCGCCCTGCACCAGCTCGATCTCGTCGTCGAAAGCCTTGGCGCGGTCGCCCAGGAACTCGCGGCCGTCGGGGCTGTGCAGTCCGTTGATCACACGATTTTCGCCGCGTTCACCGCGTCCCGCGGCTTCATAGGCGTAGATCTTGTCTTCCAGCAGGTGATAGATGCCCGCGAGATCGCGGCCCATGCCGATGGGCCAGGTCACGGGCGCCGTGCGGATCTTGAGCACGCTCTCGATTTCGTCGAGCAGCTCGATGGGCGCGCGGCCTTCGCGATCCAGCTTGTTGATGAAGGTCATGATGGGCGTGTCGCGCATGCGGCACACCTCCATGAGCTTGATGGTGCGGTCTTCGACGCCTTTCGCGCAGTCGATGACCATGAGCGCACTATCTACCGCGGTGAGCGTGCGGTAGGTGTCCTCGGAGAAGTCCTCGTGGCCGGGCGTGTCGAGCAGGTTGATCACTCGGTCGCGGAACGGGAACTGCATCACCGACGAGGTGATCGAGATGCCGCGCTGTTTCTCGAGCGCCATCCAGTCCGAGGTGGCATGGCGCGCGGCCTTGCGGCCCTTCACGGTACCGGCGAGCTGGATCGCGCCGCCGAACAGCAGCAGCTTTTCGGTGAGCGTGGTCTTGCCCGCGTCGGGATGCGAAATGATGGCGAACGTGCGCCGGCGCGCCGTTTCCTGCCCGGTCGAAGTCATGATTTTTCTTTACTGATTTTGAGCCCGAAGCTCGAGCTTGAGGACGATGGCGTCCTCGCGGCCGTCGGGGGCCTGATAGTACCCGCGACGGATGCCGATTTGTTCGAATCCGAGGCGTTGATAGAGTCGGATCGCCGCGAGATTGCTGGGCCGGACTTCCAGGAAGGCCTCGTTGACGCCAGAGGAGCCGGCGCGCTCCAGCAGATGTTCGAGCAGGCGCCGGCCGAAGCCGAGATGGCGGAACTCCTCGCGCACGCAAACGTTGAGGATGTGTGCTTCGCCCGCGCCCAGGCTCATCACGCCATAACCGATGATCTGCCCTGCAAGATCGAGGGCGCGGCAGGTGTATCCCACACGCAGGCAGTCGCGGAAGATGTTCTCGCTCCAGGGGAACGCATAGCTCTTCTGCTCGATGGCCGCGACCTCGGGCAGGTCGATCTCCATCATCGGGCGGATGTGCACTTCGGGCACGTCGCGCACGTCTTCGTGCCTCGCGGCCATCAGGCGCCGCCTCCGGCCGGCGCTCCGTCGGCGAGCTTTGCGTAGGTGGCGCGCGCGAACTTGAGGTCGTCCCAGGCCTTGCGCTTGTCCGCGGGCGTGCGAAGTAGATAGGCAGGGTGATAGGTGATGACCAGCGGCGTCGCCGCCTCGCCGAAGCTGTGCACCTTGCCGCGCAGACGCGCGAGCGGCACGTCGGTGGCGAGCAGGTTCTGGGCAGCGATGCGGCCCACGGCCAGCAGCATCTTCGGCTTCAGCAATTTGATCTGCTGCTGCAGGAACGGCAGGCAGCGGGATACTTCGTCGGGCTTGGGATCGCGATTGCCCGGCGGCCGGCACTTGAGGATGTTGGCGATGAACACGGTGTCACGCGGGCGGCCCACGGCCGACAGCATGGCGTTCAGCAACTGGCCGGCGCGGCCGACGAAGGGTTCGCCCTGACGATCCTCTTCGGCGCCCGGGGCCTCACCGATCACCAGCCACTCGGCCTGCGTGTTGCCCACGCCGAACACTGTCTGTGTGCGCGTCTTGCAGAGCTCGCAGGCCGTGCACGCGGCCACCTGGTCGCGAAGACCGGACCAGTCGCCAGCAAGCGGTCCGCGGTCATAGACCGGACGCGGCGTGGCGGGGATGGATGTAGCGGGAATGGGCGTGGCAGGTCTTTCGACGCGCGGGTTCTCGCGAACCGACACTCTCTCGCGCGGCGGCGGCGCCGATGGCGCCTCTTCGGCCACCACGTCGGCGGGCGCGCCTCGCGGCACCCAGCGATCGATGCCGAGCACGTCGAGGTAGGCGTTACGCAGACTCATCCGCTCTCAGCTCGTGGGCGCGGGCGCCCGTGAGCGGCGCATCCTGCGCACTAACCACTGCACGGGACCGTACGTGGCATAGGAGACGAACATGGCGAACAGCATGGTCGGCGGATCCACGCTGATCAGGAACAACATCGGCAGGATGACGAAGCCGATGTACGAATACTTCACGCGCGCGTTCACGTCGACCTGCTTGAGGCTCAGGTAACTGAACGACGACACCATGAGCGCCGCGGCATAACCCGTGACCGCGAATGCCAGGATGAGTCCAGGCAATCCCGGTTCGCGCCACTTGGCGAAAAACCACACGAAAGCCGCGACGGTGGCCGCCGCGGACGGGCTGGGCAAACCCTGGAAGAAGCGCTTGTCGCCGCTGGCCGTGATCACGTTGAAGCGCGCCAGACGTAGCGCCGCGCAAGCGGCGTAGAAGAATGCGATGACCCAGCCGAACTGGCGCCACTCGCTGCCGTATTCGCCGATCCGGACCACGCCCCATTGATAGACCAGCACGGCAGGCGCCACACCGAAGGCGACCATGTCCGCCAGGCTGTCGTATTCCTTGCCGAAGGGGCTCTCGGTACGTGTCCAGCGCGCGACGCGGCCATCCAGACCGTCGAAGGCGCCCGCGATGAACACGGCGAGGCCGGCCAGCGCGAAGTTGCGGTCGATGGCGGCGACGATGGAATAGAACCCGGAGAACAGGCAGCCCGTGGTCAGCAGATTGGGCAGCAGGTAGATGCCGCGGACGGGGGGTTTGCCGGGTGTATTTCCGGTGGAATTACCGGGATTTGAAGAGTCTGGCGTCACGCCCGGCATCATAGGCGAATCGCTCACCTGATACACTCCCGCGCCTTTATGCGCTGGTCCCAATACCCGGTCAACACGACCAAAGAAACTCCCGCCGACGCCGAAGTGGTGAGCCATCAGCTCATGCTGTGCGCGGGCCTCATCCGCAAACTCGCCGCGGGCCTCTACAGCTG
>JBKPPO010000049.1:0-26474 GCA_046733635.1 Pseudomonadota bacterium
CGGTCACATAGGGCTGCGTGCCCGAGTTCGCGTGCGGAATACGAAGTTCACGCACCGCGGCCAGCAGGCTGCGAGAGATGCTCTCGCCATAGGTCTTGTCCGCGCCATAAAGCACGGCCACGAGTTCTTCGCCACCGTAACGCGCCACGAAATCCAGCGGTCGCCGCCGCGCCGCTTCGCGAAGCGCACTGGATACACGGCGCAGGCAGTCGTCGCCCGCGATGTGGCCGTAGCGGTCGTTGTAACCCTTGAAGTGGTCGATATCGATCATGATCACCGACACCGTCTGGCGATCACGCTGCGCCTGCTGCCAGACGCGCCGGATTTGATCCTCGAACGCCGCGCGATTCAGCAGCGTGGTGAGACCGTCATGTGTGGCCACTTCCGTGAGCTGCCGGTGCTCGAGGAAGGCGGTGCGATACGCGTGTTCCAACGCGTAGGAGCCCACCAGGCCGATGAGATTGGCGACGAACAGCGTGAACAATAGATAGGTGGCCGTGGACCCCGGCATCGGCGATGCCACCGCGGCGATCGACAAGGCCGCGAACACGATGAAGTTGGCGCGCAGGGCTTCGCGGAATCGCAGGCCGATCATGAAATAGAAGAAGAACGTCACGTTGATGAGGCGCCCGCCCACGAGTGGCACCTCCGCCGCAGGCGAGAACGCCGCCATGATCACGATGCCGATGCCGAACAGCGGCGCGACCACGCCGATGCCGAGGTCGTACCAGCGCGCATAGAAACGCTTGGTCGTGCAGACCAGCATGATGATGACGGCCGGCACGTGCATGCCGAATCGCACGATGTGGGTGACACGTGCGTGTTCGGCGGAAAGCACGAAGTGATCGAGGACGGAGTAGCCGAGGACGGTGCAGGCCGACAGCCAGATCGCCAGGCGATTCCAGAGGCGGAGGCGTTCGCGATGATCAGCGCGGAATTCGCTTTCGAGCGGCTCGTCGAAACGCAGGAAACGGAATCCCCTGGCGATGGCGCGCGCCGATTCCGTGCTGCTTGCCGATGAGTTTGCGGCCGCCATTCAAGAGCCTGGTCCGTCTCCCTGGAACAGACTGCTTTTTATGTGTTCGGAGCGCTCAGCGCAAGCTGAGCGAGGAATCACGCCGGCTTGGATCGATCGTGCTGGGTGGGCGTCTTGACGCGCGTGCGCCAGACTTCCGCGGGGCTCCACGCCTTCGTGCGGACCGTGTCCACATCGCGCGACGAGATGCCGTCTTCGTTAGCCGCTTTCGCTACCGCCAACTCGAGCAGCGAGTGCTCGGTCTGATTCTTGGTTTTCATACTCGATCCCTGAACCGTTTGGACCCTTGGGGTCTTCTGGTCGGGGATTCTAGTACGCCGATTGTTAAAAAATAGCGTCCGAGAACGAAAGTTTCTGGATATGTCAATACCTAGACGCGCGTCACAGTTTTCTAGGGCGCCGCGTACTCCGACAAATACTGTTCAAAACCCAGTCTATCGGCGGCCTCGATCGAGGCCTGGGCCTTCAGCGACTCTTCGGCCGCGGCGCGGAATTCGGTCTGTCGCTCGACGTTGGGCGGATAGAGCGCGGTGAAATATTCCTTGTGCAACCGCGACATGCGCAGCGCCAGGTCGAAGAACGACTCGCCCGTGGATTCCAGCTCCCGAAGCATGCGCGCCGAGGGCGTGCGGTCCACGTCCTGGATCTTCGCGGCCTGGACGGCGAGCGCGGCCTGATAGGGCCGCACGCGGTCGCCGCGATCGAGGATCTCCGCGATGCCCTGCATGGAGTCGACGAGTTCGCGCGCCCAGGCGTTCATGGACACGGCGCGGCCATCCCGCTGCAGCGTGAGTCCGGGCTCGCGGCCGCGCCGCGCCACGGTCACGTGGTTCGCATCGAGCACCTCGTGTTCCCAGGTGGCGATCGGCGGCGAGTCCTTCATCAGACACATCGCGAGGAACACCTCGAGGAAGCGCAGCTTGTTCTGGTTGACGCCCACCGGATCGAAGGCGCTGACGTCGAGCGCGCGCACTTCGACGTATTCGACGCCGCCGCGCAGCAAGGCCTTGGTGGGACGTTCGCCCGAGCGCGCCACGCGCTTCGGGCGGATGAAGCTGTAGTACTCGTTTTCGATCTGCAGGATGTTGGCGTTGAGCTGGCGCCACTCGCCGTCCACGTTCACGCCCAACTCTTCGTAGGGCGGATGCGGCGTGGTGATGGCCCGCGACAGATCGCGAACGTATTCCTCGAGACTGTTCACCGACACCGAGAGACCGGCCTGGTTGCGGTTCCGGTAGCCGATATCGCTCATGCGGAGCGAGGTGGCGTAGGGCTCATAAGAAGTGTCTTTCGAGAGCCGCGGCAAGGTGACGTTGCGCCCGCGCAGGAAGGAATTGCAGACCACGGGCGAGACACCGAACAGGTACAGCACCAGCCAGCCGTGCCGGCGGTAATTGCGCAGCAGGTGGAAATAGCGGTCGGAGATGAAATCCTGCCCGCGCACGCGCGACTGCATGAGCTCGGCCCAGGGATCCCACATCGTGGCGGGGAAGGAGTAGTTGTAATGCACGCCCGAGATGGCCTGCATCATCCGGCCGTACCGGTTCGAGAGACCGTTGCGATACGCGGTCTTCATGCGGCCGATGTTGGACTTGCCGAATTGCGCGATCGGGATGTCTTCGTCGCTATCGATGCGCGACGGCATGGACGTGGCCCAGAGCAGCTCGTCGCCCATGTGTTGATAGACGAACTGGTGCAGGTCCAGCAGGTACTGCAGCAGCTCCCAGCTCGTGTTGAACGTGGGCGAGACCAGCTCGATCAACGCCTCGGAGAAATCCGTGGTGATGTTGTCGTTGGTGAGCGCGCTCCCGAGTGCACGCGGATGCGGCGTGCGGGCGATGCGTCCCTCGGGCGTGACTCGCAGGGACTCCTTTTCAACGCCCTTGCGACCGCCCTGGATGATCTGCGGCTCGCCGCTGTTGATCAGCGCCGCGAGAGTCTGTTCGAACTTCCGGTCGATGGCGGCACTCATGGGGGCCGGCATCTTGCCGGGACGGCGCTGGAATGTGCAATCAGTCTAATGAGGGAGTGGTTAAGGAAAGCTGGTTCATTGCCGGTTAAGGCAGATCGGCCTATGTTGGCTCCATGAAGCGTTTCGCCGCCGTTTTACTGCTCGGCCTGCTGGCCTCGTCGCCGGCGTTCGCGTTCCGTTGCGGCAGCAAGATCATCACCGAGGGCGCCACACGTTCCGAGGTGCTCACCAAGTGCGGCGAGCCGGCCGACCGGGTCACGCAGAAGAGCGTGCTTCGCCGGCCGGTCATCTGGACGCACGGCCGGCCGTACTACATCGGCGAGGATTTCATCGAGGTGCCGGTGGAGAGCTGGGTCTACAACCTGGGTCCCAACAAACTCATGCGGCGGGTGCGGTTCGAGGGCGGCGTGGTCGTCGAGATCGAGACGCTCGGCTACGGCTACCACTGAATGGGGTCACTCCCCATTTGCTAGCAAAGGGGTCAGACCTCGTTCGGGCGCCCCCTACTTTTTCGACGCTATCCACCGATCGATCTTCGCCGTCAGCACGTCCATGGGCAGCGCGCCATCGCGCAGCACCTGGCTGTGGAATTCGCGCACGTCGAACGCCGCACCCAGCTGCTCCTCGGCCTTGGCTCGCAACGCGCTGATGTGTATCTGCCCGAGCTTGTAGCCCAGCGCCTGGCCCGGCCAAACGATGTAACGCTCCACCTCGGCGGTGACGTCGCTCTCGGCCAGCGAAGAGTTGTCGAGCATGTACTGGATGGCCTGCTCGCGCGTCCAGCCTTTGGCATGCAGACCCGTGTCCACCACGAGACGCATGGCGCGCAGCATCTCGTCCGAGAGGCGGCCATACCATTGATAGGGATCGGTGAAGACTCCCAGCTCCTTGCCGATCGATTCCGCGTACAGCGCCCAGCCTTCGGCGTAAGACGTGTAGTTGTTGAAGCGGCGGAAACGCGGCAGCTCCGTGAGCTCCTGCTGGATCGCGATCTGGAAGTGATGGCCCGGGGCGGCTTCGTGCAGCGACAACGTCTCGATGCCGAAATTCGGCTGCGCCTTGAGATTGTGAGTGTTGATGTAGAAGATGCCCGGCCGCTTGCCGTCCGCGGAGGGCGCCTGATACGACGCGCCGGCCGCCGACGCCGCGCGGAAGGGCTCGACGGCGCGGATCTCGTAGTCGGCCTCGGGAAAGTCGGAGAACAGCTTCGGCAGCAGCTCGTCGATCCGGTGCTTCACGTCGCGATAGGCCTCGATGAGATCGGCTTCGCGCGTGAAATAGAACTTCGGATCCTCTTCCAGGTGCTTGAAGAACGCGTCCAGATCGCCCTGGAAGCCGACGCGCTCCTTCACCGCCAGCATCTCGCCCCGGATGCGCGCGACCTCCGATAGCCCCAACTGATGCACTTCGTCGGGCGAAACGTTCATCGTCGTGGAGTCGCGCACGCGCCAGCGATACCAGGCCGCGCCTTCCGAGAGGTCCGACCAGCCGACGGTCGTGCGCGCGGCCGGTAGATAGTCGCGCTCGAGGAAGTCCGCGAGCTTCCGGTAGGCGGGCAGCACTTCTCCGCTGAGCGCCGCGCGATACTCGGCGATGATCCGCTGCTGGTCCTTCGCGGAGATCTGCTTCGGCATGGCGTCGAGCGGCGCCCAGAAGATGTTCTGCTCCAGCTTCGCGCTCACGATATCGCGCAACTGCGGCACGGCCTTGGCCATGGCGGGACGAGGCACCGTGACGCCGCGCGACATGCCTTCGCGCATCAGCGCGATGGCGCCGTCCACCCAGCGCGGGAATTCGCGCGCACGTTTGAGGAAGCGGTCGTAATCCTCCGCCGTTGTGAACGGCTGCGGGCCCGTGCCGGAGCCATACACCGCGAGGTCCATGGGCAGCCCGATCATCTGGTTGAACGGCATGAGCTGCTCGGGGAAACGCTGCCCCTCCAGCGCCAGCTCGCGCTCGGAAATGAAGATCTCGTAGGTCAGCCGCGCCGATGCGGACAATCCCGCGGGGTCGATCTTGCGCGCGCGATCCAGGAACGCGCGTTGCAGACCCAGCGCCTTCTCGCGGAATCCCGGGCTCGTGGTTTCATCGAGGCGGTCGTCATAACGATCGTCGCCGATGGCCGTGGCGCTCATGGGCAGGAGTTCGAGCTGGCTCTCGAAGTATTCCTCCACGAGGGCGTTCAGCGCGGTATCGGCGGGACGGGGCATGTGAGTGGCGCAGGCGGTCATGAGGGCAGTGGCCAGAACGACGGAGACGAGGGTGAGGCGATGGGTCATACGACCATCGTAGCAGTCGATCTCCCTCCAGCGGACTCGGGGCGGCGCTGAATCACGTCCGTTCGGGTTACCATCCGGCGCCTACCATGCCGCAACAAATCATCATCGCGGATGACCACCCGCTGTTTCGCGAGGCGCTCAAGCTCGCGTTGGGTCAGGTCCTGCCAGGCGCCACCGCGCACGAGGTGGATTCCATGGACACCCTGCTGGCTGCGCTCAACGCGCATCCGGATACGGATCTGCTGGTCCTCGACCTGCACATGCCGGGCGCCTATGGATTCTCCGCGTTGATCCAGGCGCGCGCGCATTTTCCCGCGGTGCCCGTGGTCGTGGTCTCGGGTCGAGAGGATCAATCCATTCCGGAGCGCACGTTGCAGCACGGCGCGGCGGCCTTCGTGCCGAAGTCCGCGCCCGTGAGCACGATCATCGAGGCGCTCAAGACCGTCATCGCGGGTGGCGTGTGGCGCACCGCCGCCCCCGCCACCAACGGGCCGCTCGGCGCCGACGAAGCCGACGCCGCCCGGCGCGTGGCCAAACTCACGCCGCAGCAATTCCGCGTGTTGACGATGTTGTGCTCGGGCATGCCTAACAAACAGATCGCCGCGCAACTCGGCGTGTCCGAGGCGACGGTCAAGGCGCACATGACCGCGGTCATGGAGAAGCTGGGCGCGGCCAACCGCACGCAGGTGGTGCTGCTCGCGCAGCGCCTGGCGCTGCATCAGCTCGCGTCGCCGGCCGACGAACCCGGCTGATCCGCGCGCGCGACCAGCGCTGACACCAGCGCGCGCAATGCCGCCGGCTTCACCGGCTTGCGCAACACCGGAATTCCCAGCGCTTCCGCCCGTTCGACCACGGCTTCCGTGGCGCCCGCGGTCAGCAACGCGCCCGCGCGCGGCGCGTTCGGCTGTCGCGACTTCAGCAGTCTTTCGAGCAGATCGAGGCCCGCGGGCCGGCTCTGCAGGTGGAAATCCGCGAGCAGTACATCCACGCGCTGCTGACGAATGAGCTCCTCCACGTCCTCGGGCGAGGATGCGGTGAACACGGTGTAGCCCCAGGTATTCAGCAGTTCACGCAACGCTTCGAGCGTGGCGGCGTCGTCCTCCACGCAGAGGATGCGCGCGGTGGATTGCTCGGCGAGCGGCGGCGCGAGATTCGGCGCGGGCATCGCAGGCAGCGTCGCGACCAGATCCGGCGCGCGCGCGACACGTACACCGAACACGCTGCCATGGCCGGTGACCGAACGAAGCGTGAGTTCCGCGCCGACGATCACGCTGATGCGCTCGCAGATCGAGAGGCCGAGGCCCAAGCCCTTCTCCCCCCAGGGCGACTGGCGGTCGAGACGCTGGAATTCCTCGAAGATGGTCCGGCTGTTCTCGGGAGGGATGCCGGGGCCGGTGTCGATGACCTGCACCTCGACCAGCCCGTTCGCGCGGCGCCGGCAGCCTAACAACACCGTACCGGCCGGCGTGTAACGCAATGCGTTGCTGATGAAGTTCTGCAGGATCCGGCGAAGGAGGTGTTGATCCGATCGCACGCGCATGCCTGTCGGCAACACGCGGAGCTCCAGTCCCCGCGATGCGGCGAGTGGCGCGAACTGCTCCTGCAGCGAATTGAGCAGATCCACGATGCAGAACTCGCTGATGTCGGCGCGCACGCCGCCCGCCTCGAGCCGCGAGATGTCCAGCAGGCCCTCCAGCAGCTCTCCCGCCGCCGCGAGAGAGTTGTCGACGCGTTCGGCGAGATTCGCGAGCTCCGGATCCGAAACCGCGCGCCCGCGCAACGCCGCGTTGAACAGGCGCGCAGCGCCCAGCGGTTGCAGCAGGTCGTGACTGGCCGCGACCACGAAACGCGTCTTGGATTGATTGGCCTGCTCCGCCATCGCACTGGCGCGCGCGAGCTGACGCGTGCGTTCGGCAACGCGTTGCTCCAGCGTTTCGTTGACCTCGCGCAGGCTCTGTTCGGTGAGCTTGTGTTTGGTGACGTCGTCGAACGTCGTGACGAAACCACGGTCCGGCAGCGGCTGTCCGCGCAATTCGATGACGCGCCCGTCAGGTCTGCGTCGTTCGGAGAAATGCGCCGATCCCGAACGCATGTAGCCCAGCCGCTTGCGAACGTGGTCTTCCGGATCTCCGGGGCCGCACCAGCCGCGCAACGCGTTGTACCGGATCAGATCCGCCACGGGCCTGCCGGCCTGTACCAGCGAAGCCGGGTATTCGAACAGGTCGATGTAGCGCTGGTTCCACGCGACGAGTTTCATCTCCTCGTTCACCACGCAGACGCCCTGCGGCAGGTTGTCCATCATGGTCTCGAGCAGTTCGCGATTGAAACGCAGGCGGCGCGAAGCTTCGTCGAACAGCGTGACGATCTCGTTGAGGTTCATGCCCGCGCCGCGCAGCGCACTCGTGAGCACGAGCCGCGCCGACGAGGCGCCCAGCGCGCCGGAGAGATCGCGCTCGAGCGCGTGCAACAGCGCGAAGTCCGCGCGTTCGTCGGCGAACACATGCCGTTTGAGCTGGCGTGAGCGCCGCTCGAGCAGACGCCGGGCAGCCCGCGCACCCAACAACCTCTCCGCGAGCACCAGTAGATCTCCGACCGTGGCGCCGTTCGGCAATTGCCGGGCGCCACGCACCACGGCGAGTTCATCGCGCGGCGGCAGGCCCGTGCCCCGGAGCCGTTCGACGATCGCCGGCCGGAAGCGCAGCGAGAGCGCCACCATCACCAGCACATTCCCCGCGAGCGACCAGAACACCCCTTGCGCGAGGAAATCCGGCAGCGGGATGCCGAAGAGGTTCGACGGCGCGAGCCAGTCGATGCCGAACGGACCCTTGGCAAGCCACGCCGGCGACACGCCGTCCTGCGACAAGACCGACGGGAACAGCAGCGTGTACAGCCACAACACGAAGCCGGTGAACAATCCGCCTGCCACGCCGGCTCGGCTCGCGCCCGGCCAATACACGGCGGCGAGCATGGGCGGTCCGAACTGCGCCACCGCCGCGAGCGCCAGGCCACCGATCGCCGCGAGGCTCGGCGCATTCGGCGTCAGGCGGAAGAATCCGTACGCGCCCAACAGGACGCCCAGGATCGCGATTCGCCGCACCCACAGGATGAACGACGGCGAGGTGGCGATGCCGCCGATGGCGGCGAACCGCGTGCGCCAGAGCAGCGGCAGCACGAGGTCGTTGCTGATCATCGTGGACAACGCGACGCTCGCCACGATCACCATGCCCGTGGCCGCGGCGAAGCCGCCGAGATACGCCAGCAGTGCGAGCCAATGCTGTCCGTGCGACATCGGCAGCAACAACACGAGCGAGTCCGCCTGCGGCACATTGCTGAGATCGAGGAGCAAGGGCGCGGTGGCAGCGACGATGGGTATCACGACGAGGCTCAGGATCACGAGATAGCCACCGAACCACCAGCGCGCGGTGCGCACGTCGGCGACGTCCGCGCACTCCACGACACCCACGTGGAACTGGCGCGGCAGGCAGAAGAACGCGAACAGGGTGATCAACACCTGCGCGAGGAACATCGACGGCTGACTGAATTCGGAAGCGAGCGTCGACGTGGTCTCGATGAGCGGCGCAGTTCCATCGAGCGTGGTCAGCGCGAACACGCCCACCGCGACCAGCGCCAGCAACTTGAAGACCGACTCGGCCGCGATCGCCACGACCATACCGGGATGATGTTCGGCGGCGTCGATGACGCGGGTGCCGTACAGAACCGAGAACAACGCCAGCGTCATGGCCACGACGAAAGTGGAATCCCGGTACCACGGCGACGCGGATTCCGATGCGTTGCTCACCGCGCCCGTGAGCACGTCGATACTCATGTCTATCGCTGTCAGTTGCAGCGCGATATACGGAATGATGGCGGTGAGTGCGATGACGGTGACCAACACCGCGATCCGGCGCGACCGCCCGAAGCGTGCGGCGAGCAAGTCGGAGATCGACGTGCTGTTCTGATGTTTGGCCAGCCGCACGAGCTTTTCGTAGAAGCCGATGCCGAACACCATCAGCAGCAGCGGCCCGATGTAACCCGCGATGTAGAGGAAGCCGGCTTCGCGTGCGGTTCCCACCGCGCCGTAGAACGTCCAGCTCGACGAGTACACGCCGAGCGCGAAGCTGTAGATCAGCGGTCGCGCCCAGCGATTCGACGGATACAACTTGCTGCGATCACCCCACCACGCGATAGCAAACAACGCTGCCATGTACAGCAGCGATGCCAGAAGCAGTAACCATCCGGGAATCATGCGTGAGACGGGGACTCTTGCTTGGACAATGGTCGAATTCAGGACACGCGAGCGGCGCACGTATTCTGCACGCGTCATCGCCGCCCGCAATTCTCGCGGGCTGAAAATAAACGAAGGGGGATTCATGAATCGAGCGAAACAACGCAGGCACTCGTCTGTGGGCGTGTTCGCGGCGGGCGCGTGCCTGTTCGCGATCAGCGCCGAGGCGCAGGTGTGCAACGTGCAGCCGGCATTCCCGGACGGCACCGTGACCAACGTGATGGATCGCGACCGGATGATGTGCCAGGTCGGCGTGCAGTTCCCGGTGCTGCCGTTGCGGCTGGACGATCCGAACAAGCCCGCCAACGCATGGCCGCGCGACCCTAACAACCCTGAAGGCAACTGGACGGATTCCCGCGGACACACCGTCGTGCGCACTTCGTTCGGACTCTGGCACACCTACGACAGCGACCAGGGGCTCGCCGGCGGCGCCATGACCGGCTTCGGCGACTACGGCCCGTATTCGAGCCCGCGATATACCGACATCGATCTCTTCGACATCCGCAAGCCGAGCTGGCTCAACCCGAAGCGCCGCGTGGAGCTCCCGGAAGACTGGTGGCTGCTGCAGCGTCCGCAGATCGAGGATTCCGTGCAATACCACCTGTACGGCCGGCCGATCCCGAAGTTCCCCGTCAACTGGGTAGTTAGTGGAGAGACCACGGGGGTGCAGGTGGTCAACGGCGTCTCGTACCAGTATCGCCAGAAGACGCTGACCGGCACCGTGGACAAGAGCAGCTATCCCGAGTTGCGCAACACGCCGGTGATCTCCGCGCAGTGCCGCATCCCGGCCGCCACCGGCAAGCGTCATCCCGTCGTCGTGACCTACGGCGAAGGCGTGGCCCGGTTCCAGTACACCGCGCCGTACGATTTCGGCGTCTGCAGCTACGCTCCCACGCAAGTGCAGCCCGACAATGGCAACAACGGCGCGTTGTCGAGCTATCTCATCGGCCTCATGAACAAGGGCGACTGGCGCAAGCCGGACGACGCGGGTTCACTCGTGGCCTGGGGCTGGGGCGTGAGCCGCCTCATCGACCAGCTCGAGAACGATCCGGACATCGACGGCGATCGCGTCGCGGTGGAAGGCCACTCGCGCTATGGCAAGGCGACGCTGGTCACGGCTGCCTATGACGATCGCGTCGTCGTGGCTTGGCCCAGCGATGCCGGCGCGATGGGCACGGCGATGGCGCGCCGTCACTATGGCGAGTCGCTGGAGTTCGTGGCCAGCGCGAGCAGCGAATACCACTGGGTGAACGGCAACATCATGAAGTTCGCCGGCCCCGCCAACTGGGGTGGTTACCTGCCTCGCAAGGTGGAGCACCTCAAGGTGGACGCCCACTCGACCACGGCCCTGCTCGCGCCGCGTGCGATCTTCGTGACGAATGGCACCGATACGCCGCCGGGCAATGGCGACGCGTGGGCCGATCCGCGCGGCACCTGGCTGTCGGGCCATCTCGCGTCGAAGGTCTGGGAACTCATGGGCTGGAAGGGACAGGTGATTCCCGAAGGCACGGTGTTCACCTCGGGCATCGATGAATCCATCGGTGGCACGCCGCCGTTCAACGTGGCGTTCCTCGAGGGCACGGTGGCCTGGCGCCGGCAGATCGAAGGCCATACGCCCGTGCCGAACTGGCCGTCGTTCGCGCTGTTCGCGTCGCGTTATCTCCACGACAACCGTCCGGTGATCGCGGGAGGCCAGGAGTTCCGCATCGACCAGGGCTCGGGCAACGACATCGGCGCCGTGCAGGCGTCCGACCAGGATGCCGGCGACACGCTGCAGGGCTGGCAGGTCAAGGGCGGCAGCGGCGCCTATCTCGTCAGCATCGACAAGGACTCGGGTGTGCTCAAGGTGATCGACGCCGCGGCGCTCGCCAAGGCCGATCTCTCGAAGGTGCGCCTCACGCTCATGGTGGGTGACGGCAAACGTCCCAGCAAGGACGCGGAAGTGATCGTCACGCTGCCGAAGGTGTGGCAGATGTGCGGCGCGAAGAACGGCGCGCCACACGGCGTCGCGGTGAACCGGGCCCAGGTACCGCACTACCTGTCCCAGGGTTACACCGTGGGCAATTGCACGCTCTAGTTCGCGGGAGCTGAGCTGGCCACACGCCCGTGTCGGGGAAACCCGGCACGGGCGTTTTCATTTGGCGCGCCGCGCGTGGCATCCTAACGGCCAGATTTTTCGCGGAGCTTCCCCATGCTGGTTGGATCCCAGGTTCGTCGCGTCGCCGTGATCGGTGGCATGCGCATCCCGTTCGCGCGCGGTCACGGCGCCTACTCGAAGGTGGGCAACCAGGACATGTTCACCGCGGTGCTGCAGGCGCTCGTGGCCAGACATCGCATCGCGGGCGAGCGACTCGGCGATGTCATGGCCGGCGCCGTGCTCAAGCATTCGAAGGACTTCAACCTGGTTCGCGAATGCGTGTTGTCTTCGGGCCTGGACCCGGCGACTCCGGGCATCGACATGCAACGCGCTTGCGGCACCGGCCTCGACGCCGCCATCAGCATCGGCATGAAGATCGCTCTGGGACAGATGGAGGCCGGCATCGCCGGCGGCTTCGACACGGTGAGCGATCCGCCCATCGTGTATCCGCGCTCTTATCAGCAGATCCTCCTGCGCGCGTATCGCGGCAAGTCGCTGGGGCAGAAACTCTCGCCGTTCTTCTCGATCCGGCCCAGGCACTTCAAGCCGGTGATGCCTGGTGTGCTCGAGCCGCGCACGGGCCTTTCCATGGGGGAACACTGCGAGCAGATGGCCAAGACCTGGAAGATCACACGCGCCGAGCAGGACGAGCTCGCGAATCTGTCGCATGTGAATGCGGGCAAGGCCTGGGCGCGCGGCTTCTTCGGCGATCTCGTGGTGAGCGAGTACCAGGGCCTGAAGATGGACAACAACGTGCGGGCTGACAGCACGGTGGAGAAGTTAGGCTCGCTCAAGCCGGCCTTCGACCGCCGCAGCGGCCTCGGTACGCTCACCGCCGGCAACTCCACGCCGCTCACCGATGGCGCGTCCGCGGTGCTGCTGGCCAACGAGGAGTGGGCGAAGAAGCGCAATCTTCCCGTGCTCGCCTATCTCACCTACAGCAAGCAATGGGCCGTGGACTACGTGAATGGCAAGGAAGGCCTGCTCATGGCGCCGGCGTACGCCGTGCCCGCCATGCTGAAAGACGCGGGTCTCACACTGCAGGACTTCGACTTCTACGAGATCCACGAGGCATTCGCGGCGCAAGTGTTGTGCACGTTGAAAGCCTGGGAGTCGCCCGAGTACTGCAAGGAACGCCTCGGCCTGGATCGGCCGCTCGGCAGCATCGACCGCTCGAAGCTCAACGTGAACGGGTCGAGCGTGGCCATCGGTCACCCGTTCGCGGCCACGGGCACGCGCATCGTGGCGTCGCTGGCCAAACAACTCGCCGAGTCGCCCACGGCGCGGCGCGGCCTGATCTCGGTGTGCACCGCGGGCGGCATGGGAGTGGTGGCGATTCTCGAGAAGGCCTGAGCCGGTTCGGGGGGCCGCAGGGCCCATCCCGGCGGCGCGCGCCTCTTCCCATTGGTTTCAAATGAAACTAAATTGCGGTCATGAAGCGCTATGTGCAGTTCCCGAAGGTCGAAGGCCACGCCTCGCGGCAGGCGCACGCCGATCTGCCAGCGGGCACCTACGAGCGCGAAATCAGCAAGGAGGGCTTCTTCGGCCCCGCCGCGCATCTGTATCACCGGCACCCGCCCACGGGCTGGGTGGACTTCGAAGGGCCGCTACGACCGCACGCTTTCGATTGCACGAAGCTCGCGGACAACCAGGACTCCCCGTGGCACGCGCCGGAGCTGCTGCAAAACGCCTCGGTTCGCCTGCGTTTCTGGCGTTGCGCGGTCCGCATGCCCGCGCTGGCGCGCAATGCCGATGGCGATGAACTCTTGTTCATCCACGCCGGCGCCGGGGACTTCTTCTGCGATTACGGCCGCCTTCCATTCGAAGCCGGTGACTATCTACTGATCCCGCGCGGCACGATGTGGCGCCTCGAGTGCTCGTCACCCGTGGCTGCGCTGCTCATCGAAGCCACCAACAACTCGTTCCGGCTGCCGGACAAGGGACTCGTGGGGCCCCATGCCATCTTCGACGCGGCCATGCTCGACACGCCGCGCATCGACGACGCCTTCCTGGCGCAGCAGGGGGAAACCGAGTGGCGGGTCGCGATCAAGCGGCGCGGCCAGATCTCGACGGTGACCTACCCTTTCAATCCTCTGGACGCGGTGGGCTGGCACGGCGATCTCACCGTGGCGCGCATCAACCTGCGCGACATCCGCCCGCTCATGAGTCATCGCTACCACCTGCCGCCGTCCGCACACACGACCTTCGTGTCGGACCGCTTCGTGGTCTGCAGCTTCGTGCCGCGACCCTTCGAGACGGATCCCGGGGCGATGAAGGTGCCGTTCTTCCACAACAACGACGACTACGACGAAGTCCTGTTCTATCACGCGGGAAACTTCTTCAGCCGCGACAACATCCACCCCGGCATGATCACGCTGCACCCGGCCGGATTCACACATGGGCCGCATCCCAAGGCGCTCAGGAACGTGTTCACACCGGCCAAGCAGGCCACCGACGAATATGCGGTGATGATCGACACGCGCGATGCGCTGGAGATCGGGCCGGCCGCCACGAGCGTGGAATGGACGGGCTACGTCGACAGCTGGAAATCTCCCGCGTGAAGCTCGCGACGCTCAAACGCGGCGGCCGCGATGGCCGGCTCGCCATCGTGAGCCGCGATCTCACGCGTTGCGTGCTGGTGCCCGGCATCGCGCCCACGTTGCAGGCCGCGCTCGACGATTGGGTGCTCGTCGCTCCCCGGCTCGAGGACCGCGCCGCCACGCTGGAGCTCAACACCAGTCATGCCGACGTCATGCCCTTCGATCCGTCGCAATGTGCGGCGCCGCTGCCGCGCGCCTTCCACTGGGTGGATGGCAGCGCGTACGTCAATCACGTGGAACTGGTGCGCAAGGCTCGCGGCGCCGAGATGCCGCAATCGTTCTGGACGGATCCGCTCGTCTACCAGGGCGGCTCGGATGATTTGCTGGGCGCACGCGACGACGTTCCCTTCGCCGACGAGTCCTGGGGCATCGACCTCGAGGCCGAGGTGGCGGTGATCACCGACGACGTGCCGATGGCGACCAGCGCGGCGGATGCCGCTTCGCACATCAAACTACTGACACTGGTCAACGACTGGTCGCTGCGCGCGCTCATCCCGGGCGAGCTCGCCAAAGGCTTCGGTTTCTATCAATCCAAGCCCGCGACATCGTTCGCACCGGTCGCCGTGACGCCCGACGAGCTGGGGTCGGCCTGGCGCGACGGCCGCGTGCACCTGCCGCTCATCAGCCGCATCAACGATCAGGAGTTCGGGCGGCCTGAGGCCGGCGTGGACATGACGTTCGGCTTTCCGCAGATCATCGCGCATGCGGCGAAGACGCGGCGCCTCGGCGCTGGCGCCATCGTGGGTTCGGGCACCGTGTCCAACTACGATCGCAGCAAAGGCAGCAGTTGCCTCGCGGAGAAGCGCACACTGGAGCAACTCGAGTCCGGCGCACCACGCACACCGTTCCTGAAGTTCGGCGACCGCGTCAGCATCGAAATGCGCGATGCGCAGGGCGCGAGCATCTTCGGCACGATCGACAGCCGGGTGGTGAAGCTCAGCTGATCGCCACCTCGACGAGCGTCGGCGCGAGCACGCGCACGAGCTCGGCCGGCGCCATTCCAACGAGGAACCCGCGCGCGCCGCCGTTGATGTAGATGCGCGGCAGCGCTTCGATACTCTTCTCCAGGTAGACGGGCATCGCCCGCTTCAGGCCGAACGGCGAAGTTCCGCCTACCTGGTAACCCGAGTGCCTGTCCGCCACCTCGGGCGCACACGGCCCCACGCTCTTGCGGCCGGTCTGGCGAGCGAGATTCTTCGCCGACACTTCGCGATCCCCATGCATGAGGATGCACAGCGGTTTCTTCCCTTCGTCTTCGAAAATCAGCGTCTTGATGACGGCGTGTTCGTCCACCCCGAGCTGTGCCGAGGACACCCGCGTGCCGCCACGCGCTTCGTAGGTGTAGAGGTGGGGAGTGAATTCGACCTTGTGCTGGCGGAGCGTACGAACCGCCATGGTGACCGGGTAATCAATTGCCATCGGCGCATATTGTAGACGCGCCCGGTCATTTCCCGGGATGCCGAGCCGTCCAGTCCACAGATGGCGATCCCACTCAGCCGAAGCTGCCGGCCCTCAACATGACGCGCCGGCCGGAGGCCACGCGAACGCGCTTGAGCTTGTCGCCGAGACGCAGGCGCGCTTCGCCGCCCGGCGTGCCGCGCAATGTCAGCTCGTGCAGCTTTCCATCGCGCCAGGACAGGTCCAGCGTGAAGCCGCCGCGCGTCCGCAAGCCTTTCATCGAGCCTGTCGGCCAGGCTCGGGGAAGCGCCGGCAGCAGGTCGATCTCGCCATCGATGCACTGGACGAGCATCTCCGCGATGCCGCTGGCGCCGCCGAAGTTGCCGTCGATCTGGAACGGCGGATGAGCGTCGAACATGTTGGGATAGGTGCGCGACGGATCCAGCAACAGCTTGATCACGCCATGTGTGTGCTCCGCCTCACGCAAGCGTGCCCAGAGATTGATGCGCCACGCGATGGCCCAGCCGGTGGATAGATCCCCACGCAACTCCAGCGACTTGCGGACCGCCGCCGCCAGTTCGGGCGTGCGGCGTACATTGATCTGATCGCTGGGATACAGCGCATATAAATGAGAGACGTGGCGGTGGTCGGGTTCGGGCGCCTCCATGTCCCAGTCCTCCAGCCATTCCTGGAGCTGCCCCGCCTTGCCGATGCGATCGGGCGGTAGTTTGGCGCGCGTGGCGGCGCACTGCGCACGGAACTCCGCGTCGAGGCCCAGGATCTCCGCAGCCGCGATGCAATTGCGGAACAGGTCCCGCAGGATCTGGCTGTCCATGGCCGGCCCCGCGCAGATCGCGGCGCCATGCGGGTGCAGGTTCTCCGGCGACATCGATGGGTTCGTCACGAGGAATTTGCCGGAAGGGTCCGGCACCAGGGTGTCGAGGAAGAATTCAGCCGCGCCCTTCATGACGGGATAGACGTCCGCCAGGTAGGCGCGATCGCGGCCGTAGTCATAGTGATCCCAGAGATGCTGGCAGAGCCACGCGCCCCCCGTGGGCCACATGCCGTACCGCGCGGCGTCGATCGGCGCGGTGGCGCGCCACAGGTCCGTGTTGTGATGCGCCACCCAGCCTCGCGCTCCATAGTTCACGCGGGCCGTGCGCGCTCCCGAGACCGCGAGCTCTTTCACCATCGCGACCAGCGGCTGCACGAACTCGGCGAGGTTGCCCGGCTCCGCAGGCCAGTAGTTCATCTCCGTGTTGATGTTAATCGTGTACTTCGAACCCCAGGGCGCGGAGAGCTTGTCGTTCCACAATCCCTGCAGGTTTGCAGGCTGCGTTCCCGGGCGCGAACACGAGATCAGCAGGTAGCGCGCGTACTGGAAGTACAGCGCGGCGAGCTGCGGATCGTCGTTCTTCTGCGAGTCCCGGATGCGCTGGTCGGTGGGCAGGTCCGCGGCTGGCGTGCGGCCGAGATCCAGCGCCACACGCCGGAACGGCGCGCGATGCGCGGCCAGGTGTGCATCCAACAGGCTTTCGTATGGCTTTGCCGCCGCCGTGGAGAGGCGCGCACGATTCGCCGCCGAAGGATCGCCGCTCACGTCGTCGTACCGCCGGAAGTTCGTGGCCATCGCCACGAGCAGCAACGCCGAATCCGCGCCTTCGACGACGATCTCGCCATCGCGCGCGCGCATCGCGCCGCCTTGCGGGATCACTCGCACGCACGCCTCGTAATTCATTCGCGCGGGAATGCCGTGTTGCGAGGTGTTGGCGCCCCTCAGCACCAGCGTATCGCCCGAGGAACTGGCGGCGCCGGGCATGGGCGTCTCGAAGGACGCCTGGAATGTGAGCGCGCCGGGACGATCGGCGCTGAGCCGCATGACGATCACCTGATCCGCGGGCGAGGCAAAAGTCTCACGCGTGAGGGTCACGCCGTCCTGCGTGTACCGCACCTTGGAGAGTGCGGCGTCGAGATCGAGCTCGCGGCGGTAATCAGACGCCAGCGAGGAAGCGCCGAAGGTCAGGATGAGATCGCCCACCGTCTGGTACGAGGGCATCCGCATGGGGCGGCCCATCATCTTCTCGTGCGCGAGTTCCTGGGCCTCCACGTATTTGCCGGCATTGATGAGCTCGCGCACCCTGGGCAAAGCCGATAGCGCGTCCGCGCTCGACGGGTCATAGGGACCCCCTGCGTACAGCGTGTCTTCATTGAGCTGCAGACGCTCGCGTCCCACGCCGCCGAAGATCATCGCGCCGAGGCGGCCATTCCCGATGGGCAGCGCCTCCGTCCAGGTCTCCGCCGCTTTCGTGTACCAGAGCCGCAGATCGTGCGCGGCCGCCTCGGCCGCGAACACGAGAGATGATTTGCCCGCGGCCACCGCGCCGAGCGCCAGTCCGCCTTGTAATGCCGATCTGCGTGTAACCATGTGCCGCGGCAGCGCCGCCCCCCCGTTCGTTGAGCGAGTTCTCTAATGAACAGTCAGTTCATTAGAGAATCCGCGCTAAAGTAGGAGCCATGGCTCGCACCGTCAAGAAGCCGCGTTATCGCGCGCCCGCCCTGGAGAAGGGCATCGCCATTCTCGAGCTGCTGGCCGACGCGCGTCAGCCGCTGACGGTCGGCGACATCGCGGGGTCGATGCAACGATCCCGCGCCGAGATCTATCGCATGCTCGTGGTCCTGGAGTCTCTGCAATACCTGCATCGCACCGAGGACGGCAGTTACGATTTGTCCGGGCGCATGTTCGACGTGGCGAGCCGTCACGCGCCGCGCCGGCACGTGGTGGCGGCCGCTCGCGCCGCGATGCAGGAGCTCGCGGAGAAATCGCAGCAGTCCTGCCATCTCATGGTGAACAGCCGGGAGCACATGGTCTGCGTCGCGCGCGAGGAGAGCCCGGCCGCGATCGGCTTCGCGGTGCAGGTGGGATTCCGCCCCACGCTGCTGCAGTCGACTTCCGGCCGCGTGTATTTCGCGTTCCTGGGTGAACCGCGCCAGGAAAGGTTGTTGGGACGGCTGCGCGCGGGCCGACACGGCGCCGCCGCGTTGCGCGAGCTGCGCGCCAGTGCCGCCCGCATCCGCCGGCAAGGGTACGCGGCCGAGCCCAGCCACCTAACAACCGGCATCGAAGACCTGTCGGCGCCCGTGTTCGCGCCGGACGGCGAACCCGCCGCCTGCCTGACCATCCCCTTCGTGTCGCATCGGCTTTTTCCGGTGACGCGGCGCCAGGCGTTGCGGTTGCTGCTGGAGGCTGCGGAACACATCACCGGCGGCCTTCGCACGGGCAGCCGCTGAGACGGCCTACATCGCCTTGCTCCCTTCGGGGGAGGAGCCGGACCCGGCGCGGTGGCACAATGTGTCATGGGTGAATTCACCACACTGATGGCCCGCGACGGCCACGAATTCAACGCATGGCTGTCCGCCCCGTCGAAGGAGAAAGGCGGCGCGAAGAGCGCGAAAGGCGCCATCCTGATCGCGCAGGAAATCTTCGGCGTGAATCGCCACATCCGCCGCGTCGCCGATGACTATGCCGCGCAGGGCTACGTGACGATCGCGCCCTGCCTCTACGACCGCGTGCGCCGTGGCATCGAGCTGGGATATTCGGAGAAGGAGATCCAGGAAGGACGCGGCTACCGGCTGCAGATCCCGAAGGAGAGGGCGATGCTGGACCTGACCGCGTCGCTCAACGTGGTCAAACACGCCGGCCGCGTCGCGGTGGTCGGGTTCTGCTGGGGCGGCACACTGGCCTACATCGCGGCCTGCGAGCTGCCCATCGCCTGCGCGGTCTCGTACTACGGCGGACAGATCAAGGATCATCTCGACAAATCGCCGCGTCGGCCGGTCCTGTACCACTTCGGCGAAAGGGATCCCCATATACCGGCGAGCGACGTGGAACGGATCCGCGCCGCCGACCCGCAAGGCATCTTCCACTGGTACCCGGCGGATCATGGTTTCAATTGCGAAGACCGCAATACGTACGACCCCGCGAGCGCCGCGCTCGCGCGCGAACGTTCGCTGGCCTTCATCGACGAGAGGTTCGCGAGCAAATGATCAAGCTGAAGGATTCTTCGCTCTGGAAGGAACAGGGCTACATCGACGGCGCGTGGACGCCCGCGGACTCCGGCCAAACTACCGGCATCCGCAATCCGGCCAATGGCGAAGCGCTCGGCAGCGTGCCCGAAATGGGCGCGGCCGAGACGCGCCGGGCCATCGACGCCGCCCAGAACGCACTGCCTGCGTGGTCGAAGAAGACCGCGGGCGAACGTGCACGCCTCATGCGCAAGTGGTTCGATCTCATGCTCGCCAACCAGGAAGACCTGGCGGTGATCATGACGGCCGAGCAGGGCAAACCGCTCTCAGAGTCGAAAGGCGAGATCGCCTACGCGGCCTCGTTCATCGAATGGTTCGCCGAAGAAGCCAAGCGCGTCTATGGCGACATCATCCCGGGACACCAGGCTGACAAACGCATCATGGTGCTGCGGCAGCCGATCGGCGTCGTCGCTGCCATCACGCCGTGGAATTTTCCGGCGGCGATGATCACGCGCAAGGCGGGTCCGGCCATCGCCGCCGGCTGCCCCATCGTCATCAAGCCCGCGCCGCAGACGCCCTACTCCGCGCTCGCAATGGCCGAGCTCGCGCACCGCGCCGGCATTCCGCCGGGTGTATTCAATGTCGTCACGGGCGACGCGGTCGCGATCGGCGGGGAGTTCACGAGCAACCCCAAGGTGCGCAAGCTCTCGTTCACGGGCTCCACGCCCGTGGGCAAACTACTCATGAAGCAGTGCTCGGGCACGCTCAAGAAGGTGGCGCTGGAACTCGGGGGCAACGCGCCCTTCCTCGTGCTCGACGACGCGGACCTGGACGCGGCCGTGGCGGGCGCCATCGCGAGCAAGTACCGCAACACCGGCCAGACCTGCGTCTGCGCCAATCGCTTCATCGTGCAGTCGAAGGTCTACGACGCCTTCGCCGCCAAGCTTGCCGAGGCCGTGAAGAAGCTGCGCGTGGGAGACGGGCTCAAGGGCGAGACCGATCAGGGTCCGCTCATCGACGCGAAGGCGCTGGCGAAAGTGGAAAAGCACATCGCCGACGCGCAATCCAAGGGCGCGAAGGTGGTCACCGGCGGCAAACGTCATGCGCTGGGCGGAACCTTCTACGAACCCACGGTGCTCACCGGTGTGTCGAAGGACATGATCCTCGCAGGCGAGGAGACTTTCGGTCCGGTGGCGCCGCTGTTCCGCGTGGACACCGACGAGGAGGCCATCGCGCTCGCGAATGACACCGAGTTCGGTCTCGCGGCCTATCTGTACACGCGCGACCTCGCGCGATCCTGGCGTGTGACCGAGGGCCTCGAGACCGGCATCGTGGGCATCAACACCGGGATCATCTCCACGGAAGTGGCGCCGTTCGGCGGCGTGAAGGAGAGCGGCATCGGCCGCGAAGGATCGAAGTACGGCATCCTCGAGTTCACGGAGCTCAAGTACGTGTGCGTGGGCGGCATCTGACAAATCGCACATAGGCAGCGTGATGGCGGATGCGTAGACTCGCGCGCCAGTGCTAGGAAAGTTTCACGAAATCAGCATCGAGACGGCGGACATCGCCGGATCGGTGGCCTTCTACGAAAAGCTCGGCTTCAGCCAGTGCGGCACCACGGACACGTGGCCGCATCCCTACGGCGTGCTGACGGATGGCCGTCTCTACATCGGCCTGCACCAGTTCAAGTTCCCCTCGCCCGTGGTCACGTACGTGCATCCAGGCGTGGCTCAATACGCGCACGCCATCGAGAAGCTCGGCGTGGAGATCGCGTGGAAGCGTGTGGCCGATGATGCGTTCAACGAACTCGGATTCCTGGACCCGTCCGGCCAGCCCGTGCGCGTGCAGGAGGCACCCACGCATTTCGCGGGTGATGCCGAGCCCGACGGCGGTTCGCTGTGCGGCGACTTCGCGGAATACAGCATGGCCTCGGCGGATTTCGACGCCATGCGCGAGTTCTGGGAGCCGCTCGGCTTCGTCGCGCTGGGTGAATCCGACGAACCCTACCTGCGCATGTCCATGACCAGCGATCACGTGGACCTGGCCGTGCACCGGCCGCGTACGCTGGATCAGCCGATGCTCGTGTTCACCGCGCCAGACATGGGCGAACGCATCGAGCGGCTGCGCTCGCTCGGCATCGACTTCGCGGAGGATCTGCCGCGTGGACTCGATCCGCGCCATAGCGCCTTGCTGCGCGCGCCCGAAGGCACGGCGCTGCTGTTGATCACGCCGGTCGATTGACCTCGCCGCGGCGGACCAGCCGCAGCCCGAAGAGGAAGATCGCGAAATTCACCACCGCCAGCAGGAAGAAGGGCCCACCCTTCGATACCGCATCGTAGAGCCATCCGCCCACGCCGTTCGTGAACAGGATGGCCGCCGAGGCGCAGATGCCCGCGAGGCCGAACACGGCGCCACGCGAGTTCCTTGGCGCCTCCTGACCGATCAGTGTGTGGCCGGCCAGGATGGCCGCGATCTGCCCCACACCGAGCAGCACGGCGACGATCATCATGAGCAGACCCTGCGTGGGATCGTCGATGAAGCCGCAGAGCAGATAGGCCACCGCCGCCAGCGCCACCGAGCCCAGTCCCACGCGCAGGCGATCCAGACGATCCAGGAACACGCCGACGACCAACGCCGTCAGGAGGCCTGCGGCCATTGCGGCCACGAACGGGAGGCGCGCTCGCTGCGCGGCCTCGGCCATGGTCAGGCCCTGCTCGTGCCAGGCCTGCTGCAGCCGGAGCGTGAGGAAGGTGCCGAGCACCACGCGATCGCCGAAGCTGCCGAACTGCAGTAGATAGGCGAACCAGATGCGCCGGTTGGCGCGGGCGGCAGCCAGGCCCTCCGCCAGGATCCGGCGCAACGGCAGCGCGGGCGCGGATTCGCTGGGGGTTCCCTGGCGCAGCCCCAGGAACACCACGACGGCCGAGAACGCGCACAACGCGGCCGCGGTCCACAGCGTGATCGCGCCGGCCTGCAGTTCCATGTAGCCCGAGTCCTGCAGCCACTTGGGCAGGCGCCCCAGGATCAGCACCAGTAGCGCGGCGCCGAGGCCCTGGAAGAACCCGGCGGCGCCGACCATGCGGCCGCGCGCGGATTCCGCAGGTGTGTCGGCGAGCACGGTGGCCAGCATGGTGCCTACGGCCGCGACCCCCACCGAGAAGAACAGCGAGCAGCCGAGGAGTTGCGGCACGCTCCGGGCCATGGGGTACACGATCAGCGCCGCCGCCATCCACAGGAGGCCCGAGGCGTACACCGCGCGGCGGCCGATCTTGTCGGCGAGCGCGCCGAACGGCGCCACCAGCGCGAGCGCGACGAGTTCGTTGGCGAAGTTCAACGCCGAAACCGTTCGGCCCTGCAGGCGCTCGGGCAGGCCGAGGTTCACGTTGAGCAGCCAGGCCTGGAAGAAGCTCACGAACGCGAACAGGCCGACGCTGATGAACGCCGCGTATAGATAGATCAGCGCGTGGCGCGGCCGATATCCCGGGGCCAACTGGATGCCGGCCAAGTGATGGGGCGAGCCGGATGCGGAGAGATCGTTCACCGCGCGGAATCATGCCACGGACCCACGGGCGCGCTGAACCGAAGCCGGGCCGCGTCATGACGGTGGTCGGCCGTGCCTGAATGTGGGGATAATCCGGCCACGACCGCCACCGGCGGCAAGAAAATCACTGGAGTCAATTTCATGAAGCGTTTCCTGACCGCGGCCGCGTCCGCGCTGGTGGCCCTGCTTTGCTTCGCGCCCGCGCAAGCCGATGAAGGCATGTGGACCTTCCATGGCTTCCCGTTCGACAAGGCCAACACCACGCTCAAGACCAGACTCGACCAGCGCTGGCTGGATCGCGTACGCACGGCAACGGTCCGCCTGAGCAACTGCACGGGTTCGTTCGTGTCCGCGAACGGGCTGATCCTCACGAACCATCACTGCATCGCATCCTGCCTCGCGGACCTGTCGTCGAAGGAAAAGAGCTTGCTGGAAGACGGCTTCCTCGCGAAGTCGCGCGATGAGGAAAAGCGTTGCCAGACCCAGGTGGCGGATGTGCTCGTGGGCATGGAGGACATCACGGCGAAGATCTCGGCCGCGATCGCCGGCAAGGATGACCAGGCCGCGAACGAGGCGCGCAAGGCGACGCTGACGCAGCTCGAATCGGCCTGCGAGCAGAACACGAAGAACAAGTGCCAGGCCGTGACGTTGTACGAGGGTGGACAGTACTGGTTGTACCAGTACAAGCGGCACACCGACGTGCGGCTGGTGTTCGCGCCGGAGAGCAGCATCGCGGCGTTCGGCGGCGATCCGGACAACTTCCAGTTCCCCCGCTGGTGCCTCGACATGGGCATCCTGCGCATCTATGACGCGGCGGGAAAGCCGGTGTCGACGCCTAACCATCTCAAGATCAACTTCGGCGGCCCGGCCGTCGGCGATCCGGTGTTCGTGTCCGGTCACCCGGGCTCGACGGATCGTCTGCTCACGGTCCCGGAGCTACAGGCGCAGCGGAATTACGAGATCCCGAACTGGCTGCTCCGCTTCTCGGAACTGCGCGGCCGCCTGATCCAGTTCTCGGCGCAGAGCCCCGAGAACGACCGCATCGCCGCGGACCTGCTGAGCGGCATCGAGAACAGCATCAAGGTGCGTCGCAAGCAGCTCGATGCGCTGCATGAAGACTCCCTGTTCGCGCGCAAGCGCGCCGAGCAGGATGATCTTCGCCAGAAGGTGGCGGCGAGCACCGAGCTTCGCACCAACATCGGCGATCCCTGGGCGGACATCGAGCGCGCGCTCGTGGTTCGCGAACAGCTCTATCTGCCCTACAACAACATCGAGGCCATGGCCGGATTCCAGGGCCGCCTCGCGAGCTTTGCACGCGCGCTGGTGCGCGCCGCGGAAGAGCGGCCGAAGCCCAACGCGGAGCGTCTGCGCGAGTACACCGAGGCAGCGCTGCCGCGCATCGAGCAGCAGCTCGGCGCGGCCGTGCCCATCTACCCGGAGCTCGAGCAGATCCGTCTCGCCTTCGGCTTCGAGCGCATGCGCGAGTGGCTGGGCCCGGACCATCCGGTGGTGCGCCAGTTGCTGTCGAAGGAGTCGCCCGCGGATCTCGCGAAGCGTCTGGTCAGTGGCACGAAGCTCGCCGATCCGGCCGCGCGCCTGGCGCTGTGGAACGGCGGCGCCGCGGCGGTGAATGCGTCGGACGATCCGCTGATCGTTCTGGCCCGCACGATCGAGCCGGAAGCGCGCAAGCTGCGCAAGGAGTACGAGGACGAGGTGGAAGCGCCGGCGGAGCTGGCGTCCGAGAAGATCGCCAAGGCGCGCTTCGCGTTGTTGGGCACCTCGGTGTATCCGGATGCGACGTTCACGCTGCGTCTCAATTGGGGCACGGTGGGCGCCTGGGTGGAAGGCGGCAAGCCGCTGGAGCCGGTCACGCGGCTCGCGCGCGCGTTCGAGCGCGCCACGGGCGCCGAGCCGTTCCGCATCCCGGAAAGCTGGCTCAAGGTGCGCGACAAGCTCGACCTCAACACGCCGTTCAATCTCTCCACGAACAACGACATCGTGGGCGGCAACTCGGGCAGTCCGCTGATCAGCGCCAAGGGCGAGGTGGTGGGTTTGCTGTTCGATGGCAACATCCACTCGATCTCGGGTTCGTACTGGTTCGACACCGAGAAGAACCGCGCGGTCGCCGTGCATCCGGCGATCATGAAAGAGGCGCTGACGAAGGTGTACGGCGCGAGCGCGCTGTACAGCGAACTCACGAAGTAAGAGACGAAGAGCGGACGGGCCCGTCAGGGCCGTCCTCGTCTCCCCGTGGATTACGGCAGGACCGGGGATGAGGCTCGAAGAAGGCGGCGCGGGCAACTGCGCCGCCTTTTTTCTGAGCGCGGTGAATCCAACCCGGTGCCTGTTTTCTGACCGTCGAGGGACGGACCTGCCCCCGATCAGCGCGCGGTGATGTCGAAGCGGATCTTCATCTCGTCCAGCACCACGAGCGTACCCATCGCGACACTGAAAGGCTCGAGACCCAGCTCGGATTGTTTGAGCGGGAACTCGCCGCGGGCTCGAACGGAACCGCCCTCGAGCTGCAGCTGCACTGGCACGCGCACGGCCCGTACCTGATCCTTGATCGCGATCTCCACGGTCACGTCGACATGTTCACCCGAACCCATGACGTCGAGCGCCCGCAGACGGATCACCGGGTAGTTAGCGCCATCGAGCAGCGGCGCCGACAACAGGTTCTTGCGCGTACCGTCGCGCGCGCTCTGCGGCACGCCCGCGGGGAAATCCGGCCCCGCCTGTTCCCGCATCGCCGGCTCATCCACCGTCAGCTCGTTCACGGGGATGCGGATGTCGAAACGGGTCTGCGCGGCGTCTTCGGTGGTGAAGACCTCGCCCTCGAGATGACGCGATGCAATCACATGGTTATGTCCGAGCCGGGCCATCGGGCCTCCGCGATACACCAGGATCTGCAGCAGCGACTCCCCCGCCACCACGGAGAGCCGGCGCGCGTCGGCCGGCGCGGGGGCGATCGAAGGCGCTGCTTCGGTCCGCGAAGCGGGCGGAGTCACGACAGGCGGGGTTGTCTCGCAGCCGGCGAGCCCCAACAACAGCAGGCCGGCCAACCACGGGAGCCCGCGGCCGCCTGAAACTTCACTCATGCGCGTCTCTCTCTTTTGCGGCTTTGACCAGGACCCCCCTCGCGGATAGGTTACCTGCATGAATTTGCGCAACACCATTCGTTCCTGGGGCGCGGTATCCAAGAC
>JBKPPO010000050.1:0-3088 GCA_046733635.1 Pseudomonadota bacterium
AATAGGAGTTCGAGCGATGAACGAGCGCGGCCTGAATCTGGTTCCGATTGTTGTAGAGCAGACGGCTCGCGGCGAGCGCTCTTATGACATCTACTCGCGCCTCCTCAAGGAGCGCGTGATCTTCGTCGTGGGTCCGGTCGAGGACTACATGGCGAACGTCATCGTGGCGCAGTTGTTGTTCCTGGAATCGGAGAACCCGGAGAAGGACATCGCGCTGTACATCAACTCGCCCGGCGGATCGGTGAGCGCGGGCCTCGCGATCTACGACACCATGCAGTTCATCAAGCCCGACGTCAGCACGATCTGCGTGGGTCTCGCGGCGTCGATGGGTGCGGTTCTGCTGGCGGGCGGCGCGAAGGGCAAGCGTTTCATGCTGCCGAATTCGCGCGCGATGATCCACCAGCCCTCGGGCGGCTTCTCGGGCCAGCAGAGCGACATCCACATCCAGGCCCAGGAGATCCTCAAGATCCGCGCGCGCCTCGATGAAATCCTGGCGTATCACACGGGCCAGCCCGTGGACAAAATCCGCAAGGATTCCGAGCGCGACAACTTCATGAGCGCCACCGAGGCGGTGGCCTACGGGCTCGTGGACAAGCTGCTCGACAAGCGCGTACAGCCGGTGGCGGCGCCCACGGCTTGATTCCCCGGCTCCCGGGCACCAGATTGCCGTGACGCGGGCGGGCCCAAGGCTCGCCGGATTACGACAATCGATGTCCGAGACCAATTGCGAAGCCACTCGCAGTTCTCGACAAATCCCGTATAAACAACGGGTTCCGTCAGGCCGGCCCTTGGGTTCGGCGGAACGGGCGTGATATATAGGTCCCAAACGGGATTACGGAGCACAGATGACCGAGGACACTCGCGGACGGCACGACGACGGCAAGTTGTTGTACTGCTCCTTCTGCGGCAAGAGTCAGCACGAAGTTCGCAAGCTGATTGCCGGACCCTCGGTTTTTGTCTGCGACGAATGCGTCGAGCTGTGCAACGACATCATTCGTGAAGAGCTCGAAGACCGCGCCGAGCGCGCGCGCGACAAACTTCCCAAGCCTTCCGAGATCAAGAAGGTCCTCGACGAATACGTCATCGGCCAGGAACGCGCCAAGAAGACGCTGTCCGTCGCCGTGTACAACCACTACAAGCGTCTGCAGACGCGTGGTGGTTCGGCCGGCCGCGCCAAGGACGACGTCGAGATCTCCAAGAGCAACATCCTGCTGATCGGCCCCACGGGTTGCGGCAAGACGCTGCTCGCCGAGACGCTCGCGCGTCTGCTCAACGTCCCGTTCACCATCGCCGATGCCACCACGCTGACGGAAGCGGGTTACGTGGGTGAAGACGTCGAGAACATCATCCAGAAGCTCCTTCAGAAGTGCGACTACGACGTCGAGAAGGCGCAGACCGGTATCGTCTACATCGACGAAATCGACAAGATTTCCCGCAAGTCGGACAACCCTTCGATCACGCGTGACGTGTCGGGCGAAGGCGTGCAGCAGGCGCTGCTCAAGCTCATCGAAGGCACGATCGCCTCGGTGCCGCCGCAGGGTGGCCGCAAGCATCCTCAGCAGGAATTCCTGCAGGTCGACACCTCGAACATCCTGTTCATCTGTGGTGGCGCCTTCGCCGGTCTCGAAAAGATCGTGCTGAACCGCACGCAGAAGGGCGGCATCGGCTTCACTTCCGAAGTGCGCGACGTGAACTCGCGTGCCAATGGCACCGACATCTTCAAGGACGTCGAGCCGGAAGATCTCATCAAGTACGGCCTCATCCCCGAGTTCGTCGGCCGTCTGCCCGTGGTGGCCACGCTCGAAGAGCTCGATGAGAAGGCGCTCATCAGCATTCTCACCGAGCCCAAGAACGCGCTCACGAAGCAGTACCGTCGCCTGTTCGACATGGAAGGCGCCGAGCTCGAATTCCGTGACGAAGCGCTTTCGGCCGTCGCGCAGAAGGCGATGATCCGCAAGACCGGCGCGCGCGGCCTGCGCACCATTCTCGAAAACGTGCTGCTCGAGACGATGTACGAGCTGCCGTCCATGAAGAACGTCTCGAAGGTCGTGGTGGACGACACCGTGATCGACGGGCATCAGAAGCCGTACGTGGTCTACAAGTCGGAATCCGCCGCGGGCGAAGATGCGGCAACGCCACGCAAGGTCTCGGGTTCCGGCCTGAGCTAGGCAATCGCCTGACATTCACCGCCGCGGAATCATTCGTTGCGGTGAATGCCTACCCGTCTGACAGAGAAGTGTGACGCGGCGATTGATTCGCCGCTTCTCAGCCCCATTTCCCGCGCTACACTTTGACAAAATGCAGTGTCGATCGCCGCATTCCGCGGCAACCGACGTGCGTCGAGGGCCTGCCGCGTGAGTGAATCGTCCCCCGCTTCCACCAAGTCCGTGACCATCCAGGGCCTTCCCGTCCTGCCATTGCGCGACGTGGTGGTGTATCCCCACATGGTCATTCCCCTGTTCGTCGGCCGCGAGAAGTCCATTCACGCGCTCGACGTGGCGATGAAGACCGACAAGCGCATCATGCTGATCGCGCAGAAGCAGCCGGACGTAGACGATCCCAAGGCGGATGACCTCTACCGCATCGGCACCGTCGCTTCGATCCTGCAGTTGCTCAAGCTTCCCGATGGCACCGTGAAGGTGCTCGTGGAAGGCGTGGATCGCGCGCGCATCGACACGATGCACACCGGCGAACACTACGTCGCCGACGTCACCACCGAGCCCGATGCCGACGCGTACGACGAGAAGGAACTCGACGTGCTCGCGCGCTCGGTCATCTCGCAGTTCGAGCAGTACGTGAAGCTCAACAAGAAGGTGCCTCCGGAAGTGCTGACCGCGCTCGCCGGCATCGAACAGCCTGGCCGGCTCGCGGACACCGTGGCCGCGCACATGGCGCTCAAACTACCCGAGAAGCAGAAGGTTCTCGAGATCCTCGACGTGCGCAAGCGCCTCGAGCACGTGCTGGTCGCCATCGAAGGCGAGATGGACGTGCTGCAGATCGAAAAGCGCATCCGCGGCCGCGTGAAGGCGCAGATGGAGAAGAGCCAGCGCGAGTACTACCTGAATGAGCAGATGAAGGCCATTCAGAA
>JBKPPO010000051.1:0-5772 GCA_046733635.1 Pseudomonadota bacterium
GATAGCGTGTGCGCAGCGACGCGAGCGCCGCGGCGAGCGAATCGGCGGCATCGTCCGCCACCGCGCTGGTGCCGAGCAGGGCGCCCAACCGCCGGATCGAACGCGGCATGCCATCGAGTTCGGTGACGTGCACCTGGTACACCGGGATGCCGAGCGACCTGATGCGGTCGATGCGCACACGCTGGACCACGTCCACGGCCACCACCACGACGGTGGGCCGCGATGCCAGCAGTCGCTCGAAATCCAGCGTCTCGGCATCGCCGACCACGGGTAGTCTGGCGGCCTCGGCGGGTTCGTCGCTGTGCGCGATCGTGCCGATGAGGCAGTGGCCGGCGCCCGCCGCGTACAACATGGCCGTGGTGCCCGGGGCGAGCGACACCACGCGGCACTCGCCGTGCTTGACGGTCACGGTCTCGCCCGAGTCGTCGCGGACCTGGCGCGTGCCGGCTGCGAACGCGGCGGGCGCGGCCAGCAGCAGCGCAGCGAGGATGGCGACGCGGGTTTTCAACGAGGCTGGTGTGGCTGGCGAACGCCGGCATTCGCGGCGCAGCCGGCGCATCCCGATCCCGCCGCGCGCAGCAGCAGCGGTTTGAGCGAGCGCTCGCGGAAGCCGGCGAGCCCGGGACGCCCGGATGCCCACCGGTCGAGCGCCACGAGCGTACGCAGGCGCGCGCGCGCGGGCATGAGCTTCCACACGCTCACGAGCGTGGCGGTGATCACGAGCAGCGCGACGAGGAGTTCCTGCATCTCAGTCCTTCAACTCAAGGCGCCCACGACGCGGAACGTGATGAACGAAGCCAGGTAGGCCAGCGCGAATAGATAGGCCGCCATGAGCAGCGGGTATTTCCAGGAGTTCGTCTCGCGCTTCACCACGGCCAGCGTGGAGAGGCACTGGGGCGCGAACACGTACCAGGCGAGCAGGCTGCAGGCCGTCGCCAGGCTCCAGGTGCTGGCGATCAGCGGTTCGAGCTGCCCGGCGACGTCGTCGCCCGCAGCCGAGAGCGCATACACGGTGCCGAGCGCGGCCACCGCCACTTCGCGCGCGGCGAGGCCCGGCACGAGCGCGATCGAGATCTGCCAGTTGAAGCCGATCGGCGCGAAGATGTATTCGAGCGCCGCACCGAGCCTGCCCGCGAAGCTGTACTGGATCGCCGGCCCGGTGGCGTCCGGCGGCGGCGCCGGGTAGCTGGACAGGAACCACAGGATGATGGTCAGGGCCAGGATGATGCCGCCCACGCGGGCGAGGAAGATTTTCACGCGCTCCCAGAGACCGAGCAGCAGATTGGCCGCGTTGGGCCACTGGTAATCCGGCAGCTCGAGCAGCAGCGGCGAGTACTGGCGGACGCCGGCGAACAGCTTCATGACCCAGGCCACGAGCAGCGCCGCGAAGATGCCGGCGATGTACAGGCCGAACATCACGAGGCCCTGCAGGTTGAACGGACCCACGGATTCATCGGGAATGAACGCCGCGATCAGCAGCGCGTACACCGGCAGGCGCGCCGAGCAGGTCATGAGCGGCGCGATCATGATGGTGGTGAGACGGTCCCGCCATCCGGGGATCGTGCGCGCGGCCATGATGCCGGGGATCGCGCAGGCGAAGCTCGAGAGCAGCGGGATGAAGGCGCGGCCCGAGAGGCCGACGCCGCCCATGAGCCGGTCGAGTAGATAGGCCGCGCGCGGCAGGTAGCCGGAGTCCTCGAGCGCGAGGATGAAGAAGAACAGGATGACGATCTGCGGCAGGAAGACGAGCACGCCGCCCGCGCCGGCGATGATGCCGTCGACGATCAGGCTCGCGAGCGGGCCCTCGGCCATGGAGCCCGACACCCACTCGCCCAATGACGCCATGCTGCCGTCGATGAAATCCATGGGCGCTTCGGCCCAACTGAACACGGCCTGGAACATCACGAACAACACCGCGGCCAGGATGGCGAGTCCCCACACCGGGTGCAGCAGCACGCCGTCGACGCGCGCGAACCAGTCGTTCTCGACCGGCGGGCTGTAACCCGCGGCGGCCAGCAGGCCCTTGAGGTCGAGCTGGGTCTGCTCCGCGTCTTCCGCCGCAGGCTCGCGCCACACGGGAACCGGCTTGTGCATCGAACGCCAGCGCGCAGGCTCGATGGCTTTGATGAGCGCATCCGCGCCGCCGCGCTTCACGGCGATCGTCGGCAGCACGGGCACACCGAGCTCGCGTGACAGACTCTCGACGTCGATCTTCACACCGCGCCGCTTCGCCACGTCCATGCGATTCAGCGCCAGCACCATCGGCAGGCCGAGGCGCTTCACTTCGAGCACCAGCCGCAATCCGATGGGCAGGTGCACCGAGTCCACCACGCAGACCACGAGATCCGGCGATGCCTCGCCCGCCACGCGTCCGAGCAGCACGTCGCGCGTGATGGCCTCGTCGAGCGTGGTGGGATTCAATGAATAGGTGCCGGGCAGATCCAGCACCCGGACCGCGCTGCCGTCGGCCGCCGTGCGCTCGCCTTCACGGCGCTCCACGGTGACGCCCGGGTAGTTAGCGACCTTCTGCCGGCTCCCCGTCAGGCGGTTGAACAGCGCGGTCTTGCCGCAATTGGGGACACCGACCAGCGCGATGCGCGGCGTTGCGACAGCAGCATCCACGGTCAGGCCGGCTCGGCCAGCGGCGTGACGCGAACCGCGGCCGCCTCGGCGCGGCGCAGCGCGAACGTGGAACCGCCGATACGCACCACCAGCGGATCCCCGCCCAGCCACATGCGCGCGATCACATCGCAGCGCGCACCGGCGATGAACCCGAGGTCGCGCAGTCGGGCCAGCAGCACCGGACCCGCGCCATCACCAGCGAGGCCCGCATCCACGAGTCCGGACACGAGTGCCGAGTCCCCTTTGCGGAGCTGGGCGAGCGGGAGCGTGGAATCTGTAACGGATTCAGGCGTTTTCACGAGCCGGAGTATGGGGTTGGCCTCATCCGCTGTAAATGCGATGAGTTCGCATTTACCTTCGCCATGACCCTGCACACTTCTCTACTAATTGACATTCCGTCAGCGCCCGGACTAGGCTCCGCGCCCATGAGCTATATCGCTGAACGCAGACTCGAGGAAAAAGAACGCCGCCGCGCCGAGATCGTCGACGCCGCCGAAGCCGCTGGCCGTGAGGTCGGGCTGGATTCGCTGACGATGGACGACGTAGCGCGCCGCGCCCGTCTTTCGCGCGCACTTCTTTATGTGTATTTCCAGGACCGGTCGGACCTCATGTTCGGACTGGCGGAGCGGGCCATGAACATGCTGCACGCGCGGTTCGTGGAAGCCGCGGAGCGCAACAAGACCGGGCTCGAACAGGTCAGCGCCATCGGGCGCGCATATGTGGCGTTTTCACAGGAATTTCCCACGCTTTTCGACGCCCTGGCCCGCTGCGAACTCAAGTCGCCCGATCCTGCGCAGTACTCTCCCTCCGAGCAGGCTTGTGCGGCGGGCGGCGACAAATTGCAGGCGCGCCTGGTGGAGAGCATCGCCGCCGGCGTAAAGGACGGGAGCATCCGCGGAGACATCAACTCGCCGATGCTGATGTCGGTCACACTGTGGGGTTTCATGCACGGGATCATCCAGCTCACCACCACCAAGACCCATGCCCTCACGCATCACGGCGTGAGCGCGAAAGCCCTGATCGATCACGCCATCAGCATGATCACGCGGGATCTCAAGGCGTGATCCTTTGATCTTCTGAACATGGAATGTGGCGTCCCGGATTAGACATGCGTCCAACGAATCGACGGCTGAGACATGTGATCTGGGGCGTGTGCATCCTGGCTCCGTTCGCACAGGCGCAATTGGCGGTGGACCCGGCGGCGGCGCCCGCGGCTCACCGCCCCTTGCCGGCGGTCATCGATGAATACGTGCGCGAGGGCCTGCGCTCGAATCTGGCGCTGCGCGCGCAGTCGCTGGAGGTGGAACGCGGCGCTGCGGCTCTCGACGAGGCCCGCGCGCGTTATTTCCCCGAGGCGGCGTTCGCTGCCCGGTACTCGCGTTCCCAAGGCGGCCGGACCATCGAACTACCGCTCGGCGATGCGCTGAACCCGGCCTATCAGACGCTCAATGACCTTCTCGTCCAGCAGGGTCAACAGCCGCAGTTCCCCGTGGTGCAGAACGAGACCATCGCGTTTCTGCGCGAGCGCGAGCAGGACACCCGTATCACGCTGCGCATGCCGCTGATCGCGCCGGTGATTCCAGCGGCGGTTCGCGCACAGCGCGAACTGCTCGGCGCCACCGAATACGCGCGCACCGCACTCGCTCGGCGGCTCAAGCGAGACATCACCGTCGGCTATCTCGACTGGCTCTCGGCCACGCGCACGCGCGGCATCGTCGATGCCAGCGTGGCGCTGCTCAACGAAAATCTGCGCGTCAACGACTCCCTGCATCGCAACGGCAAGATCACGCAGGACCAGGTACTTCGCGCGCGCGCCGAACTGCTCTCGGTGACCCAGCAATCCCGCGAAGCGCAGAACGGCGCGACCCAGGCGCGCAGCTATCTCAACTTCCTGCTGAATCGTCCGCTGGACGCGCCACTCGAGAATGCGGACGTGGCCACGGATGTGTCCGCCGCCACACGAGCGCTCGCCGACCTGCGCTCCGCCGCACTCGCGAATCGGCCCGAGGTCGAGCAACTCCGCCACCTGGCGAGGGCCAGCGAAGCACAGGTGGACATCGCGAAGGCCGACCGCTGGCCCACGCTGTCGCTGGGCGCGGATGGCGGCATCCAGGGCGAGGATTATCAGTTCGGCCGCGGCAGCAACTACGCGACGATTTCGCTGCTGCTCAATTGGACACTGTTCGATGGCGGCGCGCGCCGCGCGGCCGTGCGCCAGGCCGATGCCGCCGCACGCAGGACGAACACCCAGCTCGACGAGCTGACCCAGCAGGTCCAGCTCGAGGTGCAGCAGGCGCTCGATCGGCTGAACACCAGCGCCGATTCCCTGGCCACGGCCGAAGCGCGCGCCGACGCCGCGCGCGCCGCATTCCGCATCGCGAGCCGCAAGCGCGACGAAGGTGTCATCAGCCAGGTCGAATTCATCGACGCGCGCTCCAGCCTCACGAGCGCCGAACTCAATCTCAACGTCACGCGTTTCGCCGTGCTCGCGCGCCAGGCCGAGCTCGACTACGCCACCGCCGCGGGCACGCTGCCGCTCGAGACCGCCCCATGACCCACCGACATTTCCTCATCAAGACGCGCGTCCTCGAGCTGACGCTCGCCGCTGCGATCGTCGCGCTCGCCGGTTGCAGCGGGAACGACGAACCTGCGGCGCCGAAGCCGACGCCGGTTCGCGTCGCGAGCGCGACGCAAGGGCCGGCGGTGCCGCCCATCGACACCAATGGCATCGTGGTCACCAAACACGAGATGCGCCTCTCGTTCAAAGTGGGCGGCGTCGTGCGGCGCATCCACGTGCAGGAAGGTGACGTCGTGAAAAAAGGCCAGAGGCTGGCCGAGATCGAGCTCACCGAAGTGGGCGCGCAGGTCGCGCAGGCGCGCGAGCTGGCCGACAAGGCGACGCGCGATCTCAAGCGCGGCGAGAATCTCTACGCGGACCAGGTCATCAGCCTCGAGCAGCTGCAGGATCTGCGCACGCAGGCTTCAGTGGCCGAAGCGCAGTTCAAGTCGGCGCAATTCAACCTCGGTTACTCGGTGATCAGCGCGCCGCAGGACGGCCGCGTGCTTCGCAAGCTCGTCGAGGAACGCGAGCTCGTGCCCGCGGGCACTCCGGTGCTGGTGTTCGGCGAAAGCGATCGCGGCTTCGTCGTT
>JBKPPO010000052.1:0-8217 GCA_046733635.1 Pseudomonadota bacterium
GTACCTCAACGAAGGCACGCAGCTCACCACGCTCCAGGGCGTGGCCGATGCGGCCTATGTGGACTTCACCGTCGCGCAGCAAGTGGCGGCCTCGCTCAAGAAGGGCACGCCGATCAACGTATTCGTGAACGAGAAGTCGCCGCGCATCCAGGCGCAGGTCCTGGCGCTTGACTCGCGCGTGGATTCCAACACGCGCAACACCGTGGTCCGCGCGCGCATCGCCCAAGGCGACCAGGCGCCGGCGCCCGGCGCGTCGGTGCGCGTGGAAGTGCCGGTGGGCGCGAGCCGCCAGCTCGTGGGCATCCCGGCCAGCGCCGTGCGCAAGGGTCCGGGCGGCGACCACGTGTTCGTGCTCGCGGAAGACGACAAGGGCGCGGTTCGTGCGCACGTGCGCACCGTGACCGTGGAAGCGCTGCGCGGCGACGAAGTCGTGCTCTCGGGCGGCCTCGAAGCCGGCGAGCGTGTCGCGGCCTCGGGCGCGTTCAAGCTGCGTGAGTCCGCGCTCGTGGCGCTGGCCGAGCCGAAGCCGGTACCCACCGCCTCCATCACCACGGCCGGCGGCAAGTAAGCAACAAGATAGTTAGGGAGCAGCCATGAAGGCTTTCACCGACGTTTTCATCAAGCACCCGGTCCTCGCGATCGTGGTGAACCTCATCATCGTGCTGGTGGGCATCCGCGCCCTCACGCAGCTGCCCGTCCAGCAGTTCCCGGACGTGCAGTCCTCGTCGGTGATCGTCACCACCGTGTACACCGGCGCCAGCGCCGAGACCGTGCGCGGTTTCCTGACCACGCCCATCGAACGCGTGGTCTCGCAGATCAGCGGCGTGGACTACATCGAATCCACGAGCCGCGCGGGCGTGAGCACGGTGACGATCCGGCTCAAGCTCAACCACGACAGCACCAAGGCCCTGGCCGAAGTGACGGCGCGCCTGCAGCAGGTGCGCTCCGAACTGCCGTCCGAAGCCGAGCCGCCCGTGGTCGACATCCAGCGCGCGGATCGTCCGTACGCCACGTTCTACCTGGGCTTCACGTCCAGTGAACGCACCGTGCCGCAGATCACGGACTGGCTCTCGCGCACGCTGCAGCCGCAGCTCTCGACGATGGAAGGCGTGCAGAAGATCAGCTTCGAAGGCGCGCAGTCGCTGGCGATGCGCATCTGGATCGATCCGGTTCGCCTCGCTGAACGCAACCTTTCGCCCGGCGACGTTCACGCCGCGCTCCAGCGCAACAACTACCTGGCCGCCGTCGGCCAGACCAAGGGCAACCTCGTCCAGATCAACCTCTTGGCCAACACCGATCTGCGCGCCGCGCAGGAATTCCAGAACCTCATCGTGTCCGAACGCGATGGCGCCATCGTGCGCCTGAGCGACGTGGCCCGTGTGGAACTGGGCGCCGAAGAAGCCGCGATGATCGCCAAGTACAACGACCAGCAGGCCGTGTACCTGGGTGTGTGGCCGTTGCCGGGTTCGAACGAGATCGAAGTCGCCGCGACGCTCCGCAAGGAAATGGAGCGCATCCAGCCGACGCTGCCGCAGGACATGCAGATGCGACTGGTCTGGGACGGCACCATGTTCATGCGCAGCGCGCTCGAGGAGATCTCGAAGACGCTGGTCGAGACGGTGCTCATCGTCGCGGTCGTCGTGTTCCTGTTCCTGGGTTCGATCCGCACGGCCATCGTGCCGCTCGTCGCCATGCCCGTCTCGCTCGTGGGCGCGGGCCTCGTGATGATGGCGTTCGGTTTCAGCCTGAACCTGCTGACCATCCTTGCGATCGTGTTGTCGGTCGGTCTCGTCGTCGACGACGCCATCGTCGTCGTGGAGAACATCGAACGGCACGTGCGCGAAGGCAAGAACCGCATCGAGGCCGCTTTGTTAGGCGCGCGCGAACTGCGTGGACCCATCATCGCCATGACCATCACGCTGGCCACGGTGTACACGCCCATCGCGTTCCAGGGCGGACTCACCGGCTCGTTGTTCCTCGAGTTCGCGATCACACTCGCTGCCGCGGTGGTGGTCTCGGGTCTCGTGGCGCTCACGCTCTCGCCGGTCATGGCCTCGCGCTTCGTGCACGAGTCCGGTCACGAGACCAAGCTCACGAAGATCGTGAATCGTGGCTTCGAGAAGGTGCGGGATTTCTACGCCCGCGCGCTCGACGGCGCTTTCGGCATGCGCTCGACGATTGTTGCCGTGTCCGCGCTCGTCACGCTCGCCGTGGTGCCGCTCTATCTCTTCTCGCGCGAGGAACTCGCGCCGGTGGAAGATCAGAGCCACATCAGCCTGTTCTTCGAGGCGTCGCCGGATTCGACGCTGGCGCAGAGCAATCGCGATCACCTCAAGGTGGTGGAAGCCGTGCGCGCCTTCCCCGAGACCGAGTTCACGTGGTCGCTGACCGCACCGAACTTCGGCTTCGGCGGCATCGTCGCCAAGGACTGGAGCGAGCGTTCGCGCTCCACCGAAGAGATGTTCGGTGAAGTCTATGGCGCCGTGTCGCAGATCCCCGGGCTGCGCGTGTTCCCGCGCCTCGACCCACCGCTGCCGACTCCGGGCCAGTACGACGTCGAGCTCGTGATGCTGAGCGATCAGCCGCTCGAGCAGATGCTCGAGACCGTGGGCAAGGTCGTCGGCGCCGGCTGGGCCAGCGGCAAGTTCCTGTACGTGGACAGCGATCTCAAGATCGACCTGCCCGAGGCGCGCGTCGTGCTCGATCGCGAGCGCATCGCGGATCTCGGCCTCGACCTCGCCAGCGTCGGCCGCGAGCTTGGCACCTTGTTGGGCGGCGCCTACGTGAACCGCTTCAACTACTTCGAGCGCAGCTACAAGGTGATCCCGCAGATCGGGGATGCCGACCGCGCGACGCTCGAGCCGCTGCTCGATCTCAAGATCAAGACGCCGAGTGGCGAGATGGTCCCCGTGTCCACGTTCACGCGCATCGAGACCAGTGTCGCGCCGCGCACGCTCAACCGGTTCCAGCAGGCGAATGCCGTGCGTGTGATCGGTGGTGTGCAGCCCGGCGTGACCAAGGCCGAGGCGCTCGAGGTGCTCGAAGCCGCCGCGCGGCAGTCGGGCAGCGACGTCACGCTGGATTACGCCGGTGAGTCGCGCCAGATCCGCGAAGAAGGCGCCGCGCTCACCGCGACGCTGGGCTTCGCGCTGATCCTGATCTACCTGGTGCTCGCTGCGCAGTTCCAGAGCTTCCGCGACCCGTTGATCGTGTTGTTAGGTTCCGTGCCGCTCGCCATCTCCGGCGCACTGGTGTTCACGTTCCTCGACTGGACGACGCTGAACATCTACTCGCAGGTGGGCCTGATCACACTCGTGGGCCTGATCGCGAAGAACGGCATCCTCATCGTGGAGTTCGCGAACCAGCTCCAGGCGCAGGGCCTGAAGCTCATGGACGCGATCCGCGAGGCTTCACTCACGCGACTGCGGCCGGTGCTCATGACCTCCGCGGCCACGGTGTTCGGTCACTTGCCGCTGGTGTTCGTCAGTGGGCCGGGCGCCGAAGCGCGCAACTCGATCGGCATCGTGCTGGTGACCGGCATGGTGGTGGGAACGCTGTTCACGTTGTTCGTGGTGCCGGTGTTCTATTCGCTGCTGGCGTCGAAGCATCAGAAGGCTGATGAGACTGAAGGCGTCGATGCCGACCTGGCGCCCTCGCCGAAACTGGCCTGATCGGTCATGGGACTGGTCATCGACTTCCTGGCGCCCGAAGAGCCCTCCGAGGAAATTGAGGGCTCTTCGACGCCGGCACCTCCACCGGAGCGGGAGCCGCGAGCGATACGCGCGCAATGGGACGAGGAGCCGATAGAGGCGGCCCTGCAGATCTGACCCCTGTGCTGTCTGGCTGATATGACCTGGCAGCGCTTTTGACGGCCGCGTCGATTCCGACGCGGCCGTGTTTTGATTTCCCAGATGGTCGAACGTGTTTGCGGACCCGCCTTGGATGGGCAAAGAAGTCATCGAGGCGGCGTGACGTTGCCACGCAGATGGGTCACGCGTGGGATGCGGGGATGACGTCGTTTTGGACGGATGCTCGCGACGCGGGGATTTCAGGGTCGAAGGCGAGCATTGTCGCGGCAGGGCTATCGGATCGGAGCCGCGACCGGCGGAGCGCCCGCGGACGGCGGGGCGGCCGGCGCTTCTTCGCCGACCTAACAAGGGGAAGTGAGGTGCCGGCCGGATATGAACGGTGTCAGAAGAAGAGGGGAGTTTCCAAAAGGGAAATAGCTAGGTAGACCACACCGATTGCCGATGCAACGATAAATGAAACGGCCACCGTCAAGAAGCGCAGGCGGAACTGCTGCTCAAAAAAATCCGAGAACTCTTCGAACGTGGTGATGCGCCACGGGAGCAATTTGATCGCAACGCATACCGTAGGACCTGCAAACAGCAAGCCAAAGAGCATAACCGCCATATGCGCGGTCAATCTTGTGGAGGATCCGAGGATAATCGCGGGAAGAGACACTGCGAAGAGACCTGCATACGTTGCCTGTCTAGCCGTACGTAGATGCTTTTCTCGCACCAGTTCGGAGATCGGTCTCGGCACTCTTCGCGACGGAAAAGCATACTGAAGAATCTTGACTATTATCGGAGTCAGCACCATCGCGCATATGGTGCCGATCAAAACTCCTCGCGAGTCTCCAGGCAGTAAATCGAACATGCTGTGCAGGATGTATATCCTTCAAAGTCAGTTGGAGCAACTCGCGTTCTCGCCATTTTGGCAACCCGATGCGGCTTGACTCGTTCCGTGGTGTACGGCCTCGGCCGCGGCTGGTTTCGCGGCAGCACCGCCGCCCGCGGCCAATGGCTTGGCTATCTGCGCACTAACCTTGGAGGACGCGGCACTCGCGCCGTCAATGCGCGTCGCACTAACTGACGCGCCGGCGTACTGCACCAGCGGCGATTCGACGACCCCTGCGCTGCCTCACATCCCACGGCAACAGAATTTACCCTGAAGAAGAATCTGGCGGCCGCGTCGGATAACCGATGCCGCCGATTTCTCATCACATCCGCTGAAAAGTGATCGACGTCACTTTGACTCGAACACCCTGGCTTGGGTACTCGTAGGTGAAGACTCGATCTATGTCGGAGATGCGAGCCGAAATAGCTTGAAAGTGCTTCTGACTGAACACATCTGTGGGCGATTCCACTTCCAGAGCACAGATCGATGAGCGGCATTCCAAGGAGCGCACGCGATAGCCAGGTTCACTCTCGACAATCAACCTGATGCTCGCTTCGGTCGCGTCTGCCCATCCGGCATCTCTGACTTCATTCTCAAGTCGCGCAATTGCACTCAGATGATCATTGCAGTCAGCCTTCGCAAGGTGAGCAATCCGAGCGCACTCTTCTTTGATGCTCTCTGACAAGACATAAGGCTGACGCAGAATCGACCTGCGATCAGAATCTTCGGCCCGCGTGGGCATACGAATGGAATCGGACACGAGGTCGTGTGAAGCGTTCGATTCAACCGTCTGTGCACCATGATTGCCGTCAGTTGGACGATCGACAGGGGCAGAATCAGTTTCGATGGCTGAGTTGGCTTTATCAGTATCTAGACCTGTGGGAGTGCGATCTGAGCCAGAAGTTGCGCCGCTCTCAGAGATCGAAGCGGCGTCCATATTCGACCGGCTTTCAACGTCTGCGCGCCGGTGAATGTCAATCCAGACGGCAGCTGCAAACACCAACAGAGCAGCAGTCGAAATTGCTCGGACAGGCACCCGGCTCACTTATTTTCTCGAGTGGGCAGTTCGGGCGGAGGAGGCCGCGGCGCTCCCCTCGGAACCACGGTATCGCCATCCATCGGCTCTGATCCCGGATCCAGAAGGTTCCCCTCTGCATCGTACACGTCGACTTCGAGTTCGGCTTCAGCAACGGGCGCCACTTCGTTAGACATGGGCTGATTGGATACTTCTTTCGGCGCTTGGCCAAGAGCCGCGAGATAGCGCAAAGTAGCCTTCTCGAGCTTCGGCTCCGCTTTATCCTTAGCTTCCGGGGTCGTAGCGTTATTCACATTCTCCGCCGCGTCGTTCATTTCGTCGATTTTGTCCAGCGTGTATTCGCCATGGTTGTCTAATCCATGTTCACCCAAAGTCGCCTTGCCATTCTCCTTATCCAACGGCTGACCCTGCCGTCCTGAAGGATCTATCCGATTGACGGGATCGTTGCTGACGTACGCATATAAATTGAAATCATCCGCGTAGAAAACCGGATCGGATTGCAAAAATCTTCCCACCTTGGGTGCGTAGATGCGCGCCTTGTAGTAGTTAAGATCAATCTGCGCCAGCCACACTTGTCCGGTGTATCCAAACCATCCATTGTTTGTCGACTTCGGCACACCGTAAGCGTCATACGAGTTGACCTGAGTCACCGAGCCCGCGCTGTCGCCGAGCGCAATGACACTGCCTTGATGATCCGCGTAGACATACCGACGGTTGCCGCTGCCTACTGACCCGCCCGCGTACTGCACCAGCGGCTCGTCCACCTGGTCGCCATGCACATACCGATGGTCTAGCACCCCGTTGGAATACATCCCAACGAGCGCATCGCCGTCATAGTGAAAATGTCTCGTCGTCCCATCCACCACATACCGAGACAGCCGCCCCATCGGGTCATAAGCAAGCGTGGCTGCCTTGGTCCCGCCCGTAGCAACGAGCCGGTTCTCCATGTCGTACGTGTACACGTACCCCGTGCCGTCCGCGGTGAGATTGCCTTTCGTGTCGTACGACACCGTGGCGCCATCGATCTGCGTGTACTGGTTCAGCCCGTTGACGCCATACGAGCCAGTTCGGTTCTGCGCCTCGGTGTAGTTGTACTGCGCGTTGCTCTGCGTGAGCGAACGAATCTGACTCGCCGGGTTGTACCCGAACCCGTTCGTGAGATCGTTCGCGCTGAAAGCGAAGTCCTGGCTGAACGACTCCAGCCGCAGCGCGTTGTCGGTGGCATAACTTGTGACGGCTCCACCTGCCCGCGTGATGCCCGCACGCCGACCTTCGTTCGAGTAGTGCATGACGAGGTAGGCATTGGTATCAGTGGTGTTGCAAGCCGGTGCGGCCGCGTTCTCACCCAAGGTGCAGGTGCGGTTGAGTCCATCCCGGTTGTAGCTGAAGTACACCCCATCCGGATGGGTGATCCGCGTGCGATTGCCTTCGAGGTCGTACTGGTAGGTCAGCCCGCGAACATAGCCATCATACGAGCTGATGCGCGCCGTGAGGTTGCCGAATCCGTCGAATGCTTTCGTCTCGCCCTCGCCATCGGGCGCCGTGTCGCAGTCGATATCCGCCGCGTTGGAGCTGAAGCATGCGGAGCGAGTCAGGCCACGCAGGTCGTAGTCGTAGGCGATGTCGCTCGAGTAGGTGTTGTCGGAGAGGTTTTTGAAGCTGAGGCGATTGTTGGCGTCGTAAATGTTGGTCGGATTGTGAGCCACTGACCAAGATCAATGGAATTGATTTTCAACGCGTCAGATTGACTGCAAGTAAAGGAGAACAAGCAACGAAGGCCCGAGCGCTACCAGGAAACTCCCAACAAGCCAAAACACCCTTGCGTCGATACCAGATCTTTCCTCAAGCCAAGCGCAGTACAGAGATGCGGAGTACTTTCCGCGCGCTGTGAACGCAACAATGTAGACCAGCACGACGATGGTTATGAAACCACCGAATAGCAACACACCACTTCTCCACCCACCTCCAGAAACTTCGAAGTGCACGCGCGCCCAGATGAATGCTACCAGCGCAATCATCGCGGCGATCTGCGCTGTCGTGTCGCACTTGCGGGCCCATCTGCGATCTGACTCTGTCAAGCGCACTTCCTGATCAGCGCGCGCAGGGAAAACCAGCCGCAGAGTGATTGCCAAAGCGCCCCAGATCAAGGCTGCAATCAGAATGGCTGTTATTGAAGAATCCACTTTCGTTGCCGTGCTATTGGCAAACTATCGTTCGAGGAGCGCGGAGTATCTCACCTTGATCAGCGTATTTCTCCTCGACGTCTAGACTAGTCCTTAAGCATTTCATCGATTTTGTCTCCGACTGCGCTGACTACTGAGTCAGCCGTCTGCGACACAACCCCGCCGGCCACTTCGCCTGCTGTGGTGACAGTCGCTCCTGACTGAACTCCATTCGGCGTCATCTGATTAATGTGCTGCATCATGTTGTTTTGCGCCGTCGTTGCGGTGCCAGGATTACTTGCAAGCCGAACTCCTTCCGACGCGGGGGTACTAACCCGC
>JBKPPO010000053.1:0-24005 GCA_046733635.1 Pseudomonadota bacterium
CCGCGTGGCCGTGGTTTGCGGCGCGGGCAATAACGGCGGCGACGGCTATGTGCTCGCTCGGCTGGCGCGCGAAGCCGGTCTGGAAGCGCACGTCCTGGCGGCCGCGGCGGCCGGCAAACTCACGGGTGATGCCCGCCGTGCGCATGCCGAGTGGTTGGCGTCCGGGGGATCGGCGGCGCCATTCTCGGGCGATGCGCTGGACGCCGAAGTCATCGTCGACGGGTTGTTGGGCACCGGCCTCACCGGCGCGCCGCGCGAGGAGACGGTCGCCATGATTCGCGCCATCAACGAGGCTGCGCGCCCGGTGCTGGCGCTCGACATCCCATCGGGGCTCGATGCGGACGATGGCGCCGTCCGCGGCGCGGCGGTGAAGGCGGATGTGACGGTGAGTTTCGTCGCGCTCAAATCCGGACTCTTTCTCGGCGCCGGCCCCGATCATGCGGGCGAGGTGCTGCTCGAAGACCTTGGCGTCGTCGCGCCGGAATCGCCGGAGTTCCTCCCGCTGCTCGAGCGCATCGATCCCGCGGAATTGCGTTCTTCGCTGCCGGCGCGCGCGCGGGATTCACACAAAGGCTCGCATGGCCGGGTGTTGCTGATCGGTGGCGGCGCCGGCATGCCTGGCGCGCTGCGACTTGCCGGCGAAGCTGCCTTGCGTTGTGGCGCCGGTCTCGTGACGGTGGCCGGTCGTCCGGACAACCTCGTCGCCGTGACGGCCACGAGGCCGGAGCTCATCTATCTACCGGCGGGCGAGGGCGTGGATCTCGGCGAGGCGCTGCGGGGCGCTGATGTCATCGCCATCGGCCCGGGGCTGGGCCGCGCTCCCTGGGCGCGGGACCTGTGGTCGCAGGTATTGCATCGCCAGGATCACCCTGTCGTCGTCGACGCGGATGCGCTCAACCTCCTGGCGGAGGAGCCGCGGAAGCTCCCGGCCTCGTGGATCCTCACACCGCACCCGGGCGAGGCGGGCCGGTTGCTCCGAACCGATACGGCCGCCGTGCAGGCGGACCGCATCGGCGCGGCGCGGGAACTCCACTCGCGTTACGGCGCCGTGGTGATCCTCAAGGGGGCCGGCACACTGGTCGCGAGCGGCGGCGACCTGGCGACACTGCACCTTTGCGAGCGGGGCAATCCCGGCATGGCCACGGCTGGCATGGGGGACGTGCTCACCGGTGTCGTCGCGGCGCTGCGCGCGCAGATCGACGACAGTGCGCGCGCGGCGCGCATCGGCGTGCTCGTGCATGCGCAGGCCGGCGACGCCGCCGCGAAGCCCGGGCAACGCGGACTCGTCGCCAGCGACGTGATCGCGGAACTGCGATCCCAGGTCAATCCATGAACGTCTGGGTCACGCAGGACGGCGAAGCCACCGAAGCCTTGGGCGCGAAGCTGCTGGGTCAGCCGCCCGCGCCGGGAGCTCCCTGCCGTGTGGTGACGCTGAGCGGCGATCTGGGCGCGGGCAAATCCACGTTCGCGCGCGGCGTGTTGCGCGCCCTCGGCGCGCGGGGGCACATCAAGAGCCCCAGCTACACCTTGCTCGAGCTCTACGAACTGCCGGCGCTGACCGTGGTCCATCTGGATCTGTACCGTCTGCAGGATCCGGATGAGCTCGAGAACCTGGGTCTTCCGGACTACCACCGTCCCGGGTTTCTCTGGCTCGTCGAGTGGCCGGAAAAGGCTGGCGGCCGCTTGCCCGCCGCCGATCTGGGTTTCGTGTTCACGATCGCGGATGCAGGTCATCGCATCGAGAGGATTGAATTCCTTGCGACGACTAAGTAAATTCCGCCGCAGAACTGGCGCAGAACTCGATGATGGGAAAGGATTTTTACGGCCCCTTGAACACTCGTCACCTCATCCTCGCGATGTTGCTGGCCCTGGGCCTCAGCGGGAATCTGCTCGCCGCTGAGATTCGTGCGGTGCGCCTCGCCGCCACCGAACAAGGCACGCGGGTCGTGCTCGATCTCTCCGCTCCGGTCAAACACAAGGCGTTCTTGTTAGACGCGCCGGGCCGCGTCGTGCTCGACGTGCCGCGGTCTTCGCTCAAATCCGCGCTCAATCTCTCGGCGCCCGAAGGTGTGGTCACTGCCGCCCGCTCCGGCACGCTGCCTAACAAGGGCGTGCGCCTGGTGTTCGAGGTGCAGGGCAGGGTCACGTTCGATGTGTCGAGTGCCGGGCCTTCCGGCGATGCGGGTCATCGCCTCATCCTCGACATCGTGTCGCCCGCGGCGGTGGTGGCGGCCGCGAAGCCCGCGGTCGCTCCGGCGCCACCCGCAGAGCCCGTGGCGATCCGACCTGCGCATGCGCCGGGCGAAAGTGGCCGCGACATCATCGTCGCCATCGATGCGGGCCACGGAGGCGTGGATCCCGGCGCCTCCGGCAAACGCGGCACGCGCGAGAAAGACATCGTGCTCTCGGTGGCCAAGCTGCTGGCCGCGCGCATCAACCAGGAGCCCGGGATGAAGGCCGTGCTCACGCGCGACGGTGACTACTTCATCACGCTGCAGGAACGCACGCGCCGTGCACGCAAGGCGAAGGCCGATCTGCTCGTGTCGATCCACGCGGACGCCATCGCCAATCCCGACGTCTCGGGTTCTTCGGTGTACGTGTTGTCACAGCGCGGCGCGTCGTCCGAGGCCGCGCGCTGGCTGGCCGAGCGCGAAAACGCGGCCGATCTCAAGGGTGGCGTCTCGCTGCAGGACAAGGACGCGATCCTCGCCAACGTGCTGCTCGATCTCTCGCAGGCCGCGACGATCTCCACGAGCATGGTGGCCGCGGAACGTGTGCTGCGGGCCCTCGACAAGACGGGGGAAGTGCGCAAGCCGCGCGTGCAGCAGGCCGGTTTCATCGTGCTCATGTCGCCCGACATCCCTTCGATGCTGGTGGAGACGGCGTTCATCTCCAACCGCGAAGACGAGCGCAAGCTGCTGCAGCCGGCGCATCGCGCGAAATTGGCCAACGCGATCTTCGCGGGCATCGAGCAGTACTTCGAAGGCAATGCCCCCGAGGGCACCCGCCTGGCGGCGAATCGCCGCGCGGCGGGCGGTTCGCAGGTCGAGCTGCGCAAATAGCCGCAGGTATCGGGGTCAGACCCCATTTCCAGCAAGAGGGGCCAGAGCCGGTGTCGGTGAGGCCTCGGCTCTGGCCCCTTTTCCAGGAAATGGGGTCTGACCCCAACGCGCTGTAGACTTCGCGACCTCAAGCAGGTCGCCATGCCCATTCGCGTTCTCGACAATCACCTCATAGACCAGATCGCCGCCGGCGAGGTCATCGAAAGGCCTGCCTCCATCGTCAAGGAGCTGGTGGAGAACAGCCTCGACGCGGGCGCGCAAAGCGTGGAGGTGGACATCGAGGCGGGCGGCGTACGCCTCACGCGCGTGCGCGACGACGGGCAGGGCATCCCGGTCGACGAGCTGCCGCTGGCGCTCTCGCGTCACGCCACGAGCAAGATCACTTGCGCCGACGATCTCGGCGCCATCACCACGCTCGGATTCCGCGGCGAAGCGCTGCCTTCGATCGCGTCCGTCTCGCGATTCGAGATCACGTCGCGACATCTGGACGCGGAGCGCGCGGCCAGCATCGTCGTGGACGCGGGCACGTTGAGCGACATCCGGCCGGCCGCGCATCCCACGGGCACCACCATCGAAGTGCGCGATCTCTTCTTCAATCTGCCGGCGCGCCGGAAATTCCTGCGCAGCGAAGTCACGGAGCAGGGTCACATCGTGCGCCTGCTCGAGCGCCTGGCGTTGTCGCGCCACGACGTGGCATTCCGATTGCGGTCTGGCTCGCGGACGCTGCTCGACGCGCCCGCGGGCTCGGGCGAGCACGACACCACGCGTCTCGGCCGCATCGTGGGGCGCGAGTTCGTCGACCGCTGTCTCGATGTCGATCATTCCGCCGGACCGGTGCGTCTGCACGGGTGGATAGGGATTCCGGCGGCGGCGCGCGCCACCTCCGATCAGCAATTCTGGTTCGTGAACGGCCGCGCGGTGCGCGACCGCCTGCTCATGAATGCCGTGCGCCTCGGGTACCGCGACGTGTTGTACGGCGGGCGTCAGCCTGCGTACGTACTGCACCTCGACATCGATCCGGCGCTCGTGGACGTGAACGCGCATCCGCAGAAACTCGAAGTGCGCTTCCGCGACAGCCGCCAGATCCACGATTTCGTTTTCCGCGCCGTCGAGCGCAAGTTGTCGGGCACGAAACCCGGCGTGAGCACGGTGACGCCGGTGCAGGCCAACGACGTGCACTACGTGCGCTCGCTGCCGTTGTCGCAGCCGGCCATGAATTTCGCCGAGCCTGCGCCCGGTGCCTGGGGCGTGGCCGAGATGCTGCGCGGCGTGAGCCGGGACGAACGGCCGCACGCGGAGGAGCCGGCCGACATCGCGGCTCCCACGTCTCAGCCGCTGGGTGTGGCGCTGGCGCAGGTGCACGGCCTCTACATCCTCGCGCAGAACGACCAGGGCCTGGTGCTCGTCGACATGCACGCCGCGCATGAACGCGTGTTGTACGAGAAACTCAAGGCCGAAGCGGGAAGGGTGGCGACACAACTCCTGCTCGCGCCCGTCACGGTGGAGCTCAAGGTCCACGAACTCGATGCGCTGCTCGAACAGCAGCGGCAGTGGAGCGAGGCGGGATTCGAACTCGAGCGGCTTTCGCCCACCTCACTGGTGGTGCGGTCCGTGCCCGCGATGTTGCCGCGCGAGGACATCGGCGCGCTGATCCACGACGTGATCGCCGACGTGGCCGGCGAGGGCGCCGCGCATCATCTCGATGGCGCCACGGATCGCCTGCTGGGAACGATCGCCTGCCGTTCCGCGATCCATGCACATCGGCGCCTCACGCTTCCCGAGATGAATGCGTTGCTCCGCCAGATGGAGCAGACGCCGCGCGCGGATCAATGCAATCACGGTCGCCCGACGTGGACCCAGGTGAGCCTGCAGGAACTCGACCGGATGTTCCTGCGCGGACGGTGATGAAGCCCATCGCCGTGCTCACGGGCCCCACGGGCACCGGCAAGAGCGACTTCGCGCTGCGGCTCGCGCGCGAATTCCCGCTGGAACTAGTTAGTGTGGATTCGGCGCAGGTATACCGCGGGATGGACATCGGCAGCGCGAAGCCCGACGCGGCCACGCGCGCGGCGGTGCCGCACCACCTGCTGGACCTCGTCGAGCCGAACGAAAGTTATTCCGCCGGTCGGTTCGTGCGCGATGCGGCGCTCGCCATCGAGGACATCGAATCCCGGGGCAAGGTCCCGCTGCTCGTGGGCGGCACCATGTTGTACCTGCGGGCGCTCATCGGCGGCATCGCGGAGCTTCCCGGGAGCCATGAAGGGATACGCGCGGCACTCGATGCGGAAGCGGAACGGCGGGGCTGGCCCGCACTGCATGAGCGACTGACTCAGGTGGATCCCGTGGCCGCGGCGCGCATCCACCCCAACGACGCGCAACGCATCCAGCGCGCGCTCGAAGTCCATGAACTGACCGGCGAGCCGATCTCGACGCTTCAGGCCCGCACCGAGTCGCCGTTGCGGCGCGAGTTCCGTGTGGCCGCGCTGATCCCTTCCGACCGGGCCAGGCTCCACGAATCGCTGGCCTCGCGGTTCGAGCAGATGATGACTGCAGGATTCCTGGACGAGATGCGTCAACTCTTTGCCCGCCCGGATCTCACGGCCAACCACCCGTCGATCAGGGCGGTCGGATACCGCCAGCTCTGGGAGCATCTGGAGGGGAGTTGTTCGCTCGAGGAGGCGGTGGACCGCGCCGTCGCCGCGACTCGGCAGCTCGCCAAACGGCAGATGACCTGGCTGCGTTCGATGTCGGGTGTCCATGTGTTCGATCCCCATGATGCGCAAAGCTTTGTAGGCGTCCGAGACACTCTGGGAGATACGCTTCTGCCTCCTTTGGGTGCGTTGCCGGCCTGAGGACGCGTGGTAGACTCGCGGCCGTTCGCTGCTTGAAAAAATAAGGAGAACGTCATGGCCAAGGGCCAGTCACTGCAGGACCCGTTTCTGAACCAATTGCGCAAGGAACGTATCCCGGTGTCGATCTATCTGGTGAATGGAATCAAACTGCAAGGCCAGATCGATTCGTTTGATCAGTTCGTCGTGCTACTCAAGAACAGCGTGTCGCAGATGGTTTACAAACACGCGATTTCGACGGTTGTCCCGGCGCGCAACGTGCGCATCACCAACGAAGACGGAACGACGATCGAGGCGGTCGCCGGCGAGTGATCCCGGTCCGCGTCTGGTCGTTCGAAGTCTTCCAAAGAGTTTCAGTTGTTCGAGCGACCACGCACGGGTGAGCGTGCCGTACTCGTGCGCCTTGGCATCGGCGCACCGGCCGATCCCGAAGACATCCAGGAATTCGAGCAGCTCGCGCGGTCCGCGGGCGCCATTCCCGTAGGCAGCATCAGCGGTCGGCGCGATCGTCCCGATCCGCGCTTCTTCGTGGGCAGCGGCAAGGCGGAGGAGATCAAGACCGCCGCCGCCGAGGCCAACGCGGATCTGGTCCTGGTCGATCACCGCCTCTCGCCGAGCCAGGAGCGCAATCTCGAGAAGCTCGTCGAGCGCCGCGTGCTGGATCGCGCCGGCCTCATTCTCGACATCTTCGCGCAGCGCGCGCGCAGCCACGAAGGCAAGCTCGAGGTCGAACTCGCACAGCTCAAGCATCTGTCCACGCGACTGGTGCGAGGCTGGAGCCATCTCGAACGCCAGCGCGGTGGCGGCATCGGCAATCGCGGTCCCGGCGAAACCCAGCTCGAAACCGATCGCCGGCTCATCGGCAAACGCGTGAAGACGCTCACCGAACGTCTCGAGAAGATCAAGCTGCAGCGCGAGACGGGCCGGCAGCAACGTGCGGAGATTCCCGTGCCTTCGCTGGCGCTCGTGGGTTACACGAACGCGGGCAAGTCCACGCTGTTCCGTTCCCTCACGGGCGCGGATGCCTACGTCGCCGACCAGCTCTTCGCCACGCTGGATCCGACGGTGCGCAAGATCATGCTGCCGGGTAACACGCAGGTGGTCGTGGCCGATACCGTGGGATTCATCCGCGAGCTGCCGCACGATCTCGTGGCGGCGTTCCAGTCGACGCTCACCGAGGCGCGCGAAGCCACGCTGCTGCTGCACGTGGTCGACGTCAGCGATCCCCGGCGCGCGGAGCACATCGATGAGGTCAACCGCGTGCTGACCGAGATCGGCGCGACGGACCTGCCGCAGTTGCTGGTATTCAACAAGATCGATCGCATCGAAACTCCGCCGCGCATCGAGCGGGACGAGTCCGGCAAGATCAGCCACGTGTGGTTGTCAGCGGCCCGGCAGCAGGGGCTCGACCTGCTGCGCGAAGCGGTCGCGGAGCGTCTGGCCCTCTCGGCACGCCGGGTGACCCTGAAGGTGGCCGTATCGGCGGGAGAGGTGCGGGCGAGGCTGTATTCCGCCGGCCTGGTGGCTGCCGAAAGGATCACCGAAGAGGGCGCGTTCGAAATAGATACTGAACTCTCCGAGGCGGAGCTTCTCAAATGGGCTGGCGAGCCCGGCGTCGAGGTTTTGGCGCTCGACGGGAGCTCAACTTGTACGGCCGCGGGGCGCTACCTACAATCCACGCCCGCCCTGCGCGCGGGTAAATGAAGCCTTGAGAGACTATGGCCTGGAATCAACCCGGCGGAAATAACAACAACCCTTGGGGCAAGAAGCCTGCCGGCGGCGGCGGCGACCTGGACCAGGCGTTCAAAGACTGGCAGAAGCGAGTCGAATCGCTGTTTGGCGGTGGTGGCGGCGAAGGCAGCGGGGGCAGCAGCGCCTTCGTGCTCGTGCTGGCCGCCATTCTCGTGGGCCTGTGGATGATCACGGGTTTCTACACCGTGGAAGTCGGCGCCCAGGGCGTGGTGCAGCGTTTTGGCAAACACGTGGCCACCGTGCCCAACGGCTGGGGCTGGCGTTTCCCCTGGCCCATCGAAACGGTCACGGAAGTGGACACAGCCGGCATCAAGCCCACGTCCTACAAGTCGAGCGTCCTCACGGCCGAGCCCAACATGGTGGAGCTCGAAGTGGCCGTTCAGTACCGCATCAAGAACGCCGAAGACTATCTATTCAAGGTGCGCGATCCCGAGACCACGCTGGGCCAGGTCAGCGAGAGCGTCATCCGCGAAGTGGTGGGCCGCGACAACCAGCAGGCCATCCTGGAGTCCAAGCGTCTCGAGATCGCGCGCGACACGCGCGACATCATGCAGCGCACGCTGGACGCGTACGGCGCCGGCCTCGAAGTGGTCGAAGTCCGCATCACCGGCGTGCAGGTGCCCGAAGCCGTGCAGCAGTCGCAGCGTGACTCGGTCAAGGCCAAGGCGGACCGCGAGCGCGTGGTGCTCGAAGCCCGCGCCTATGCGAACGAGATCCTGCCGAAGGCCGAGGGCGCCGCGGCGCGCCAGGTGCAGGAGGCCGAAGCCTACAAGTCGCAGATCGTGCAGGCCGCCACCGGTGACGCCTCGCGCTTCAACTCCCTCGTGGCGGCGTACGAGAAATCGCCGAACACCACGCGCGAACGCCTGTACATCGAGACGGTGGAATCCGTGTTGCGCGGCTCGCGCAAGGTCATCATCGATTCGAAGAGCGGCAACGGCAACATGCTCTATCTACCGCTCGACAAGCTCATGGAGCGCAGCCGTACGGAGGCCGACAATTCCATCACGGTGCGGCCGCCGATCTCGGTGGAATCCGATGCCGCCAATAACGATTCTCGCCAACGGGTGGAACGCTGATGGGCTCGCGCGTAATGCTGATCGTCATCCTGGTGCTGGCCGGCCTGCTGCTGGTGTCCGCCTCCACGTTCATCGTGCGCGAGCAGGACCAGGCCATCCGCGTGCAGTTCCAGTCGATCGTCGGCCAGGACTTCGAGCCGGGCCTGCACTTCAAGGTCCCGTTCGTCGACAACATCATCAAGTTCGACCGCCGCGTGATCACGCGCAAGTACGACGGCGAGCAGTTCCTGACCAGCGAAAGCCAGGTGCTCACGATCGACTACTACATCAAGTGGCAGATCCTGGACGCGGACCAGTTCTACCAGGCGACCACGGGCGGCGACGAAGGCCGCGCGGAGTCGCTGATCGGCGCGCGCATCCAGGACGGCATCAAGAACGCCGTGGCCCGCCGCACCCTCAAGGAGATCGTCACCTCGGACCGCCAGCAGGTCACGGGTGAGTTCATGGCGCTCGCCAGCGAATCGCTGCTCAATCTCGGCATCCGCCTCATCGACGTGCGCGTGCAGCGCATCGACCTGCAGGACGACGTCGCCGCGCGCGTGTTCGAGAGCATGAAGCAGAACTTCGAAGGCATCGCGCGGACCCAGCGTGGCGAGGGCGACCGCGAAGCGCAGATCATCCGCTCGGAAGCCGAGCGCAAGCGCACCGAGATCATCGCGACGGCCAACGCCAACGCGCAGAAGATCCGGGGCGAGGGCGACGCCGCCGCCGCCGCGCTGTACGCCGCCGCGTACAACCGCAATCCCGAGTTCTATTCCTTCTACCGCAGCCTGCAGGCGTACCGGAACTCGCTCGGCCGTGAGGGCGACGTGCTCGTCGTCTCGCCCGACAGCGAGTTCTTCAGGTACCTCAAGAGCCCCACGCCGCAACGTCGCTGACCGCTGCTGATGGCTTCCTCTTCCCGCAATTCACGCCGCTGAAACGCGGCCACGGACACTCTCGGCCATGGGCAAATTCGTCATCATCATCGGCACCCAGTGGGGTGACGAAGGCAAGGGCAAGGTCGTGGACCTGCTCACCGAACGGGCGGCCGCGGTAGCGCGATTCCAGGGCGGCCACAACGCCGGCCACACGCTGGTCATCGGCGGCAAGAAGACCGTTCTCTCGCTGATCCCCTCGGGCATCCTGCACAAGAGCGTGCGATGCCTGATCGGCAACGGCGTGGTGCTCTCGCTCGAGGCCTTGTTCAAGGAGGCGCAGACGCTCATCGACCAGGGCGTGGACGTGTTCGCGCGGCTGCGCATCTCGCCGAACTGCCCGCTGATCCTCCCTTCGCACGTGGCGCTGGACAAGGCGCGCGAAGCCGCGCGCGGCGCCAATGCCATCGGCACCACCGGCCGCGGCATCGGTCCGGCCTACGAAGACAAGGTGGCCCGCCGCGCCGTGCGCGTGCAGGACCTATTCAAACGCGAGCAGTTCGCCGCGAAGCTCGGCGAGATCCTCGACTTCCACAATTTCACGCTGCAGCATTACTTCAAGCAGCCGGCGATCGACTTCCAGAAGACGCTCGACGAGCAGCTCGCGTACGCCGATCGCGTGAAGCCGCTCGTGAGCGACATCACGCAGACGCTGGCCGACCTGCGCCAGAAGGATGCGGACGTGATGTTCGAAGGCGCGCAGGGCGCCATGCTGGACGTGGACCACGGGACCTATCCATTCGTCACGTCGAGCAACACCACCGGTGGTTTCGCGGCGACGGGCACGGGCCTGGGTCCTCGCGTGTTCGACTACGTGCTCGGCATCGTGAAGGCCTACACCACGCGCGTGGGCGGCGGCCCGTTCCCCACGGAGTTGTTCGACGAATACGGCGAGCATCTCTCGCGCGTCGGGCACGAGTTCGGCGCCGTCACGGGCCGCAAGCGCCGTTGCGGGTGGTTCGATGCAGTGTCGCTGCGCCGCTCGATCATCAATTCCAGCGTGTCGGGACTTTGTTTGACCAAGCTCGACGTGCTCGATGGGCTCGACACGCTGCGTATCTGCACCGGTTACAAATCCGGCGGCGCCGTGAGCACCGAGCCGCCGATGTTCGCGGACGCGTTTGCGGACGTGGAACCGGTGTACGAGGAGATGCCGGGCTGGAGCGAATCCACGATCGGCGTGAAGAGCTACGACGCGCTGCCGAAGAATGCACAGGCCTATCTTGCGCGACTGCAGCAGCTTGCCGGCGTGCCCATCGACATCATCTCCACGGGCCCCGACCGCGAGCAGACCATCGTGCTCCGGCATCCTTTCGACTGAGTCCGGCGCGACCGTAGGCGCAGTCCCACGTCGCGCATCGCGGCAGGCTGCTTGCGTAAAAATACTCAGGCCTAACAAGGCGTTTTGATAGGGCCTAAAGCCCGCGTCGTTCATATACTCGACGCGATGAGTCCAATGGCTTCGGCGGCGGCGGTGCCCGCGGTACCGCTGCCCGACAATCCCTGGTGCCTGTTCCTCGACGTCGACGGTACGTTGCTGGAGCTCGCCGATTCGCCCGGCGGCGTAGCCGTGGACGCCGCGTTGCTGCCATTGCTGGACCTCCTGCGCGAACAATCCGGCGGCGCCGTGGCGCTCGTGAGCGGGCGCACCATCGCCAATCTGGACGATCTGCTCGGCGCCCGGCATCTGCCCGTGGCGGGTCTGCACGGCTGCGAGCGGCGCGATGCCACCGGCCATCTGCACGTGGCGCCCATCGCGGTCGAGCAACTCGCGGATGTGCGCGACGGACTGGGTCGGCTGGTATCGCGTCACCCGGGGCTGCTGCTCGAGGACAAGGGTGCGGGCGTGGCGTTGCACTTCCTGAAGGCCCGCGAGCTCGAACACGAGCTGCGCGCCGAGGTGGCGCTGCTCGCCGCGCCACTCGTACCCAAGTTCGCGATCCTCGATGGCCATGCCGTCATCGAAGTGAAGCCGGCCGCGCACACCAAAGACAGCGCGGTCACCGCATTCATGCAGGAAGCCCCGTTCGCCGGGCGGCGGCCGATCTTCATCGGTGACGACATCACCGACTACGGCGGTTTCGAAGCGGTGCGCCGATTCGGCGGACTGGCGATCGCGGTGGGCTCGCGCGTGAAGTCCGAGTGGTGGCTGCCGGATCCGCGCGCCGTGCGTGTGTGGCTGGAACAACTCGCTGGCATCCGCATCGAAAAGCGAACACAACCCGAACAGACAGGAGCCACTCCTTGAACTATGGCGTGATCGGCAATTGCCAGGTGGCGGCGCTCATCGACGAGCAGGCGCGTTTCGTATGGGCCTGCCTGCCGCGTCCCGATGGAGATCCGGTGTTCTCCGCACTGCTGCAGAAGGAGGGCGGCGAGGCGCCGTCGGGCGTGTTCGCGGTCGACATGATCGATCTCACGCGCACCGAGCAGACCTATCTACGCAACTCGGCCATCATCGAGACCCGGCTCTACGACTCACACGGGGGTATCGCGCGCATCGTCGACTTCGCGCCGCGGTTTCGCAGCCGAGGCCGCGTGTTCCGCCCCATGATGTTCGTGCGCAGCGTCGAGCCGATCGCGGGACGGCCGACATTACGCCTGCGCCTGCGCCCCACTTCCGGATTCGGCGAGCGCGCGGAGCCGGGCGTCGCGGGCAGTCACCATCTCAAGTTCAAGGCCGATGGCGGTTTGAACTATCGCGTGACCACCGACGCGTCGCTGGCTTCGCTGACCGAAAACCGCCCCATCGTGCTCGAACAGCCGCTGCACTTCATTATCGGCCCCGACGAGACCCTGCAGGAGTCGCCGGCGGCGTTGTGCCGCGAGTTCCTCGGCGCCACGCTGGGTTACTGGCAGGAATGGGTGCGCACACTCGCCGTGCCCGCGGACTGGCAGGAAGCCGTGATCCGCTCGGCCATCACGCTGAAGCTCTGCACCTACGAAGACACGGGCGCGGTGCTCGCCGCCCTCACCACGTCGATACCCGAGGCGGCGAACACCACGCGCAACTGGGACTATCGGTACTGCTGGCTGCGCGACAGCTACTTCGTGATCCAGACGCTCAACCGCCTCGGCGCCACGCGCACCATGGAGGCCTATCTACATTACATCGACCAGATCATCGCGACGACCAATGCCGACACGCTGCAACCGCTGTACGGCATCACGGGTGATCCGCGCGCGGAAGAGAAGATCGCCACCTCGCTCTCGGGGTATCGCGGCATGGGGCCGGTGCGCTTCGGCAATGGCGCCGCGGAGCAGGTCCAGCACGATGTCTACGGCTCGGTGATCCTCGCCGCCACGCAGTTGTTCTTCGACGAACGCCTGGTGCGTTCCGGCGATCAGACGCTGCTCGAGCGCCTCTACCGGCTGGGCAAGCGCGCGGTGGCCACCTTCGATCAACCCGATGCGGGCCCGTGGGAGTTCCGCGGCAAGGAACAGCGACACACGTTCTCGGCCGCGATCTCCTGGGCGGGTTGCGATCGTCTCGCGCGCATCGCGCGTCGCGTCGGCGACCAGGTCGCGGCGCGCGACTGGGCCGCGCGTGCCGACTTCATGCGTCAGGAGATCCTCGCCGGCGCCTGGAGCGAGGAGCGCCAGAGCTTCACGTCGGCGTTCGGCAATCGCGATCTCGATGCGACCGCGCTGTTGCTGCCGGAACTCGGCCTGCTGCCCGCTACCGATCCGCGCTTCCTCAAGACGCTCGAGCGCATCGAGGAGGAGCTGCGCACCGGCGACCTGCTGTTCCGCTACAAACACGCCGATGATTTCGGCGCGCCGGAGAACGCCTTCACCATCTGCGCATTCTGGTACGTGAACGCACTGGCGGCGGCAGGGCGCATCGACGAGGCGCGCGAACGCTTCGATCGTCTGCTCGCGCGCCGCAATCCGCTGGGCCTGCTCAGCGAGGACATCGCCCCCTCGAGTGGCGAGCTCTGGGGCAACTTTCCGCAGACCTACAGCATGGTCGGCATCATCGGCAGCGCGTTGCGCTTGTCGCGGAGCTGGGAAGAGATCGTATGAGCCGGCTCGTGGCGGTCTCCAATCGCATCTCCGTGCCCAAGCGTGGCGCCGCGCCGGGCGGACTCGCCGTGGGTCTGCTGGCTGCGATGCAGGCGCGACGCGGTCTGTGGTTCGGCTGGGACGGCGATACCTCGGACACGCCGGCTGCCGAGCCTGCGATCGTGCGCAAGGATGGCATCACCTACGCCTCCTTCGACTTCGATCAGGAGGAGTACCGCGACTTCTACCTCGGCTTCTGCAACGGCACGTTGTGGCCGCTGTTCCACTACTTCGTCGACGGCTTCCGCTACAACGACCTGCAGTACGAAGCCTATCAACGCATGAACCTGCGGTACGCGCGCCAGCTCGCGCCGCTGCTCGAGCGCGGCGATCTCATCTGGGTGCACGACTACCACCTGTTCCCGCTGGCACAGAAGCTGCGCGAGCTCGGCGTCAGCGCGCCTTGCGGGCTGTTCCTGCACATCCCGTTCCCCAACATCGAAGTGCTGCGCGTGCTGCCGGTGTACGGCGAGCTGCTGCAGTCCATGTTGGCCTACGACGTGCTCGGCTTCCAGACGGACACGGACGTGCAGTCGTTCCGCTCCGCCGTGGCGTACGTGTGGGGGCCGCAGGCTTTGACTGCGGAGAACGCCGTGACCGTGGGCGGGCGGCGCGTGATCACCGCGACGTTCCCCATCGGTGTGGACGTCGATGCCATCCAGCGCGAGGCCGTGGAATCGCAGGGCACCGACGCCTGCAAACGCATGATCGCCGGACTGCTCGGCCGCAAACTCATGATCGGCGTGGACCGGCTCGACTACAGCAAGGGTCTCGTCGAGCGCTTCAAGGCCTATGAGAAATTCCTCGAGACGCATCCCGAGAATCAGAATCGCGTGACGTTCCTGCAGATCGCGCCGCTGTCGCGCAGCGACGTGCGCGCGTACTCGGAGATCCGGCGAGATCTGGAACAGACCACGGGACGGACGAACGGCCGATTCGCGGACACCGACTGGACGCCCATCCGGTATCTCAACCGCAACTTCCCGCATGACGTGCTCATGGGCTTCATGCGCTCGGCGCAGGTGGGCATCGTCACGCCGGTGCGCGATGGCATGAACCTCGTGGCGAAGGAGTTCGTGGCCGCGCAGGATCCGGCCGATCCCGGCGCTCTGATCTTGTCCACACTCGCGGGAGCGGCGCGCGAGCTCGCGGGCGCGATCATGGTGAACCCCTATGACGCCCGCGGCATGGCGCATGCCATCCAGCTCGCGTTCAACATGCCGATAGCCGAGCGACGCGAGAGGCACCAGGCCATGCTCGAGGTGTTGCGCAAGAATTCCATCACGTCGTGGCACACGAGCTTCGTCGACACGCTGGAGTCGGTGACCGAACGAGCGCAGGACTTCAAGCTGCGCTACGGCTGACCCGCAGGCTGTCCGCGAGAACCGGCCCGGATCGGGCGCGCAGGCTGACAGTCATCCCGTTGTTTCGGGCGTACACCGATCACTCTTTCACGAAGGAGTGACGTCATGGCCCGATACGGAAAGAAAGCCCAGCAGAAAGTGAAACGCGCGATGCACGAGCGCAAGGAAGGCTCGCTTCGCAGTGGCGGCTCGGGGAAGAAGGTGACCAGCCGCAAGCAGGCGATCGCCATTGGACTGTCGGAGGCGCGGCGCGCCGGGGGCAAGGTGCCGAAGAAGAAGGGCAAGGCCAAGTCGAAAGGGAAGGCGAAATCGAAGAGCGGATCGAGAGCGAAAAAGAGCAGCTCCCGCTGATCAACGGACGGGGGTGGTCTCCAACCAGCCGCCTTCGAAGCCCGCCCGCTTGAGGCCGCGCACGATGTAGGGATTGCGTTTCATCACCGACCAGATCAGCTCGCTGCGGTGATTCTCGATCATCGAAATGATCGGGCCCTGGTCGATGCCGAGGTAGTCGCTGGCCACCCAGCCGACGCCGCGAACGCGTTTGCCATGTTGCAGCGGCACGTCGTAGTCGAAGCTCGGATTGAACGCGTCGAGGAAACCGTACTTGCCGTAGATGTGCGAGCCATAACGCTTGTGCATCTCATGGGTCGCGGGGATCACGACTTCGGGCGCGAACGGCAGCGAGGCGATGGCCGCCGTCGGCGCGATGGTGCCGTCGTCGATGGTCTCGACGAGGCTCACGCCGCGCGCCGAATACGCGTGGAATTGCCGCGTCTTGCCGAGATAGGGCAGCTTGAAATAGCCCGGGCCGTCGCTGGCCGTGAGACCCCAGATATTGGGCCCGTATCCGCGCCAGTCGAGCGGATTGCGGATCGCGTACGCACGCTGCGCGAGTACGGCGCGCCGGCTGTTCTCGAAGTAGTCGATACCCTGCGGCCACATGAACTCGTCCTTGATGCCGCGGTAGTCGATCCAGATGGCGCTGTACTGGTGGCCGAACATGGGACCGAAGGTCAGGTGCGTATGGCCTTCGAGCGTGCCCCAGTGGCGGTAGTAGTTGGACGTGAACGAGTCCCAGGTGCCGCCCGCGGCGGGGTGCGTGGGGCTGCCGAGCGCGAGCACGTACACGATCATGCCTTCGTTGTAGCCGCGCCAGTCGTGGATCTCGAACTGCAGCTCCGGGCTCCAGGCCATGCGGATATCGGGCACGTGCTCGATGAAGAAAGGCCAGTTGGCGCGTTCGTAGAGCTCCTGAGCGAGGCGGCGGATCTCCTTTTCGGCGGGATCGTCGCCGTCGAAGTATCCGGCGGCGAACAATGCGCCTGCGAAGAACAGCGCGGAGTCCACGGTAGATAGTTCGGAGTTGCCGTAGCGCAGTCCCGTGCCCATGTTGATGAAGTGATAGAAGAACCCCTGGTAGCCGGCGGTCGACGCCGATTCCGGTCCCTGCGGCAGGCCGTGGATGAACTTGAGCGTCAGCAGCACGCGGTCGCGCGCCTTCGCGCGCGTGACATAGCGCCGCTCCGCGCCGATGGCATAGGCATTGAGAGCGAAGCCGATGGCCGCGATGCTCGAGAACGGCGGCTTCGGCCAGCGGTCGGGCACGAGGCCGGTCTCCGGCTCCGCCGTGTCCCAGAAGAAATCGAAGGTGCGCTTTTCGATGTCCTCGAACAGCGGGTCCAGCGTATTCACCACGGGCAGCGCCGGGCGCACCGCCCTCGGTTCGACGGGCTTGGGCGGCGTTTCACAGGCGAACAGCATGAGCGACGCCAGCGCAGCGCAGACCACCACCAGCAGCGTCTTGAGGGTACGCAAACCCATCACGCGGCCACCGGCGCGCGGCAGTAGCGATCGATGAACTGTTCGTGCAGCGGCATGGCCTCGACGCAGCTCGCGATCACGCCGCGCACGCTGCCGGCGAGTTGCGTGATCTCCGCATCCGGCACCGAGTCCACGAGCGGGTGATATCCATGCGGCAGGAGACGCTGGCCCACCATCACCTGCACCCAGCTCGCGAGGCCGAAGAATTCCTCGGCACGCCTGTGCACGCGGCCGGTCTCACGGAACAGTTCGATGCGAGCGCGCAGTTCATCCGGAATCGTCATGGCGCCACAATACTTCCAGAACTCCGAATCGCGTCGCTCGGTGACGTGGTAGTGCAGGATCAGGAAATCGCGGATGCGTTCGATCTCGAACGCCGCTTCGCTGTTGAATTCTTCGCGCAGCGTGGCGCTCATGTTCCGGTCGGGCAGCATCTGGATGAGGCGGGCGACTCCGGTCTGGATCAGGTGGATGCTCGTGGATTCCAGCGGTTCCAGGAATCCGCTCGCGAGACCGAGTGCGACGCAATTGCGGTTCCACATCTGTCTGCGGCGTCCGGTGGTGAACCGGAGCACGCGCGGCTCGGCGAGCGCGCGGCCGTCGAGCTGCCGGACCAGCGTGGCTGCGGCTTCGTCATCGCCGAGATGCTCGCTCGAGTAGACGAGGCCATTGCCGGTGCGGTGCTGCAGCGGGATGCGCCATTGCCAGCCGGCGGCGCGCGCGGTGGATCGCGTGAATGAGGTGGCCGCACTGGTCTTCTCGCTGGGGACGGCGACCGCGCGATCGCAGGGCAGCCAGTGCGTCCAGTTCTCGTAGCCGGTTTGCAGAGCGCCTTCGATGAGCAGCCCGCGGAAGCCCGAGCAATCGACGAATAGATCGGCGTTCAGCCGGACACCGGACTCGAGCGTCACGGACTCGATGAATCCGTCGCCGGCGCGCAAGTTCACGCCAGCCACCTTGCCTTCGACGCGTTTCACGCCGCGCGCTTCCGCATATCGACGCAGATACTGCGCGTACAGGCCGGCATCGAAGTGATAGGCGTACGCGACTTGCGAGAGCGGCGAACCCGCGGGCACGTCGCGCGCGCCCGAGATGAACTTGCCGGCCGGAGCGGCCGCACTGTTGAGCGAATAGTCATCGAGAGCGCTGGCCTTGCCCTGCAGATGCAACTTGAGCCAGTACTGGTGGAAGGGCAGCGAACGGTAGTCGTGGCCGATGGCGCCGAAGCCGTGCATGTAGCGATCGCCGATGCGCGCCCAGTCCACGAACTGGATGCCCAGCTTGAAGGTGCCGCGCACCGAGCGCACGAAATCGACTTCGTCGATCTGCAGCGAGTTGTTGAACGCGCGCAGGTGCGTGACCGAGGCTTCACCCACGCCCACGGTGCCGATCTCGTCGGACTCCACCACGGTGATGGAAATCGAAAACGCAATGGCGCGCGACAACGCTGCCGCGGCCATCCAGCCCGCGGTGCCTCCGCCCACGATCACGATGCTGCGAAGTCTCGTGTCCGTCACGAGGCCAATGATGTCAAAGATCGCCCGCGCCAACAGCCTTTGTGAGGACTTTTTCGTCGGCGCGGGCGAGGGACCTCAGAACCGGATGCCGAACGAGGCGCGCAACGTACGCGGCAGGCCCGTGATGTTGCCCAGCCGGTTGTAGCGCCCTCCGTTGACCACACCGTTGTCGCCGGTGGTGTTGATGTAGTCGACGAAGTTGTACTCGTTGGTGATGTTGATGCCGTCGAGGCGCAGGTACATCGAGCCCAGGTCGCCGATCTCGAAGTTCTTCGTGATCTGCACGTCCAGGGACTGATAGCCCGTGCCACCGATGTCGTAACCCACCGCGGTGCAGGCCGCGCCCGTGGGGAACGTGGCCGGTGCATTGAGGCAGCCGATGTCGTTCTTGGGCACGGGCGACGCCCAGGTGTACTTGCCCGCGAACGTGAGGCCCCAGGGGCCCGCATACGAGCCCGTGGCGACCACGCGATGTTTGGCGGCCGCATTCGAGACGATGAACGGGAAGACGTTGATGCTCGACGCGTCGAACAGATAGGTCTGTTCGATGTCGCGGTTCTGTTCCGCATCCGTGAACGTGTACGAGAACGTCGCGCCCCAGCGGGATTCCTGCGAGAACGGCTTCTCGGCGGACAGCAGTACCTGCGTGCTCTTCGTCTCGATGCCGTTGTCGCCGATGATGAGATTGCCCGCGAGTCCCGGCGGCGCATTGCTCCACGGCTGGCTGCGGTTCTGCCAGAAGTCGCCATTGGTATAGCGATTGCCGAGCGTGAACACGAATCCCTCCTTGCTGAGGATGCGCGACACCGCCACGCTCGTGTTCCAGTCGGCGATGCGGTTGCGCATGCCGAGGCTGAACTGGTCGGAGTAGGGAACCTCGAGATCGTTGTTGATGAGGTTCACTTCGCCGGCCCGTCCGTTGAGCAGCGCCGGAAGGGCGTTGGGATCCGAGGCGAACTGGGGATTCCACGCGAGGCAGGAAGCGCTGATGACGCAGGGATGATCCGGCGTGTTGAATCGCAGCTCCGTCGTCGCCAGCGTGAACTTGGTCTGCTCGAGCTGCAGGTAGTCGTACAGCGTGCGGTCGTAGGCGCGGCCCGCGCCGCCGAAGATCACGTGTTGCTGATCGGCGCCGAGGTCATACGAGAAGCCGAGGCGCGGCGCAAACGCGTCGCGCTGCTCCTTGCGGTTGTTGCCGGTGGAGATGTAATCGTTGATGTCGATGGCGACATTCGGGTCCGACGACAATCCCAGCGACTGCCCGTAGGTGACGCCGGGCGCCACTTCGGTATTGAACGCATCGAGCAGGAACTGCGGCGTCTGGAAATCCAGGTACGAGGGGTTCCGCTCGAGGTCCCAGCGGATGCCGAGGTTCAGCGTGAGCTTGTCGTTGACCGTCCAGTCGTCCTGCACGAACACCCCAAGTTGTTTGTCCTCGGAGGTGACCTGGGAGTCGTAGCCCGCCAGCGGCAGCGCAAAGATCGCCTTCCAGGGCGTCGCGGCGACACCCGCGGCGCTGACGTCGTAGTAGAACACCGGGTTGCCGGGGATGGAGTCCGCGGCCGTGAGGTCCACCACCTTGTACTTGATGCCGGCCTTGATGGCGTGCGCACCCGCGACATCGGGGAACGTGATGACGTTGCCGATGGACCAGCCTTCCTGACCTTTGTTCTGCGCGGCGCGCGGATCGGCGCCATTCACGGCGATGAGGCGCGGATCGTTGTTGGGCCCGTTGTTCCAGGTGTAGACGGCGCCGTTCACGCCCTCGGCGCTGGCGATCGACGGGACGAAGAACGCATCCTCGTACGTGAACTGCAGTTCGTTCTGCCAGCGCTCGGCATTGTGTTGCCAGCTCAGCTCGTAACGGTTGTCGTCGTTGTCGGCCTCGACGGAGGCGGACTGCGCAACGCCGGTGCCGGTCTGATTGCCCTGGCTGATCTCCTTGCGGATCTTGGCGGACAGCGTCAACGAATCGTCTCACCCAACTGCCAGTCGAGCTTGGCGAAGTACAGGTCCTCGTCGAAGGCGATGCTCGCGGGGCCGAGCTGCGCATTCACGTCGGCGGGAATCTGCGCGACGATGGCCGCGGGCGGACTGCCTTCGAGCGCCACGGTCTTCGGCGTGACGTAGCGTTTGGCTTCGTACGTGACGAAGAAGTGCAGCTTGTCTTCGATGATGGGACCGCCGAACGCCACACCGTATTCCTTGCTCTCGGACGGCGTCTTGATGCCCGAGTCCACTTCACCGGGCGTCCGCGCGCGGAAGTTGTCCGCGGTGTAGGTGCCGAAAGCCTCGCCCTGGAAAGTGTTGGTGCCGGATCGAGTGAGCGCCGTGATCGCAGCGCTCGAGATCTGGTCGTACTCCGCCTTGTAGTTCGACGTGATCACCTTGTACTCGCCGATCGCGAGCTGCGGGAACGGATTGCCCTGCGTGTCGCCCGCCTGGCCTGACACACCGGAGCGCACGTAGCCCTTCTGGCCTACGCCGTCGATGTAGAGATTCACGCCGTTCTCGTTCTGTGCACCGCCGCGAATGGAGGTGCGGCCGCTGGCGTCGACTTCGAAGACGACGCCGGGCACCGTGTCCGCGAATTCGAGGAAGTTGCGCGTCATCTGCGGTGTGGTTTCGATCTGTTGCATCGAAACGGTGGTGCCGACTTCCGAGGTTCGGACTTCGTTCAGGCGCCGGCCCGTGACGGTGACTTCCTGCATGGGTTGTTCGGGCGAAGACACTTCGCCGACTGCTTCGCCGGCGACTTCGCCCGGCGCGAGATTCAAGGTGGCGGTGGAAGCCACACTCAGCGTCACGACGGTTTCCGTGCCGGGTCCGGCGTTGACTCTATAGGTACCGGGCGGAAGGCCGGGGAGCGTGTATGCACCGGCGGCGTTGGCCTTGGTGCGGCGAGTGATACCCGTGGCCACGTTCTGGGCCGTGACATCGGCGTTGGCCGGCGCGTTGCCGCGCAGGGTGGCATCGGCGGATTGCGCTTGCACGGCCATCGGCGAGGCAAGCGCGGCGGCGATGGCGGAAGCAAGCGCGAGACGCGGAAAAGTTCTCATGATTCCCCTCGTAGGTTTCGCACGTGTCGCTTTTGCAACGACGCGTTTCGTTGCGGGCGATTCTTACACCCTGCCGAGGCTCGGGCGCGTGGGAACGGGGTCAGTCTTGAGGCGGCCCGGATGCAGGAGGGCTCTGACAGTGGTTGATGCGCCGCGGCAGCGCGAGTAGTTAGCGTACGTCCGGTGACGAACTACTTGAGGCTCAGCGCGACGCGGATGCGGTCTCCCGAGGCCGCCTGCGCGCTCGCGGCGAGCATGAACACGCGGCCAGGCTCGACCTGCCCGGACGACAGCAGTGCATCCTGGATCCGTCGCGCGCGTTCCTGCGCCAGGGACAACAAGGCGTCTTCGAGTGCGTCGGCGCCCGGGCGCAGCACAGCCTCCAGTTCGCGATTCGCGGCTTCGAGCGCGGCCGCCTCGCGATCCCTGGTGCGCAGGGCCTGCAGTGCCTGCGCTGCGGGTGGCAACGCCGCGCCGGCTTTCTCCTTCCCATGCAATGCGAGCAGCAGTTCGAAGCGCCGGGCAGGATCGCTCACGGTAACATCATCGCCGTTGCCGCCCTTGCCATGCGCCTGTGACAGCAGCTTCTGTTCGAGCATCGCGGCGCCGAGTGCGTTCGCGTCCACCTCGGCGGCGTAACTCGCCGGCACTTCCAGTGAGAGCTGCGGACGTTCGTAGAGCGCCCGGGTGAGCGCGGCCAGCTTGCCGTTCCCGGCGTCATCGAGCGCCGCGCTGCCGGGCGCGAAATCGATGAGGTTCACTTCCTCGCCGCCGCCGAAGACGCTGCCCAGTAGTTTGAAAGGCGAGGTGGCCACGCTGCCGAGCAGGTTCACGAACGCCTTCCAGATGATGGGGCCCATGCGGAACTTCGGATCGTCGAGGCTGCCGGTGACGGGCAGTCCCAGGTCGATGACGCCGTTGCGGTCCTTGAGCAATGCCACGGCCAGGCGCAGCGGCAGGTTCACGGCGTCCGGGCTATCTACCTTGTCGCCGAGCGTGAGCTGATCGACGACGAACCGTTGCTCCGCGTTGAGCTGGCGGTTCTCCACCTGGTAACGCACGTCCACGGAGAGTTTGCCCTTCTCGATCCGGTAGCCCGCGAAGCGCCCGGAATACGGTGTGACGGACGTGAGCTCCACGCCGTCGAACTTCACGCGGATGTCGGTGAACAGGCTCGCGGACAGCAGGTTTACCTCGCCTGCGATCTCGACGGGCGCATAGCGGTCTATCTTGCCGTCGAGCGCGAGTTTCGCGCGCGAATCCTTGCGCGAAGAAAGTCCCGACACCGTGCCGCCGAGTTGTTGCAGGCTCACGGCATAGTTGGGCTTGATCCAGAAGTCCGCGAAGTTCGCCGAGCCGTCATGCACGCGCACGCGGCCGATGTGCATGGCCATGGGAGAAGCCGCGCCCGCGGGCACCGTCACTCCTTCCACGGTCTGCACGGGACCCGGTGCATCGCCCGGCCGCGCAAGCACCTTGCTCACGTTGGTCGTCTGGTCAGGCGCGATGATGAAACGCACGTAGGGCTTGCGTGCGTCGATGTCCGCGATGCGCAGTGATTCGGGCTTCGAGCGGTAGTCGATGCCCGTGAGCGCCAGCCTTTCCCATTTGAGGAAATCTTCGCGCAGCGCATCGTCGATCGTATGCAGGTTCGCGCTGCTGACGTCGCCCTTGATGCGCAGGTCATCGGGCGCGTAGTCGATGTCCAGCTTCGAGTTCAGCGATCCGCTCTCGAGCGTCATCTGCGTATACGAACCCACGTAAGGTTGAAGCGCAGTCAGATCGAGGCCTGTCAAGGTGAGCTGCCCCGAGAAGCGGGATTCCGCAGGCGAGCCCCGACCCTGGATCTGGAGTTTGCCGCCTTCTTCCAGGACGAGATCCGCGCTGATTTCCAGTGTCTGGTTCGCTTCCGTGCTGAAGTCCTTCACCCGCAGGTTTATTGGTGAGAGCACCAGTTGGGCCGCGGGTTTGACGAACTGATCGTCGATTGCCACACGCAGGCCCGCTACTTCCATGAGAGGCGCATTCACACTCCAAGCGCGCTCCGCCGCAGCGTCGCTCACGTCGGCCTGGACGGTCACCGGCGCCGGTGCGTTGACGGGCCCGGCGGCGGGCGCGTCTGCCAGGCTCAGCAGATTGATGGCGCCGTTGCGGTCGCGGCGCGCGAGCATCGAACTACCTTCGAGCCGAACGGAGCCGATGCTCACGATCCGCTGCGCCAGGTTCACCTTCGCGTCGGCGATCGCGAGCAACTTCGCCAGGATCCAGTCCTCGTCGCCGCCCCGCGCGCGGATCTTCAGATCCTGCACGGCAATGGAGCCCAGTCCGACTTCGAGTGTGAGCTGCGGGTCGGTGGCGGCGAAGTGATAGTCGCCGGTGACGCGCACCAGCCCGTCCGCGACGTCGAAGCCCAGGGATTCCTGGAGGTACGCCCACAGCGTCTGGGCGCGTACGTCCGTCAGTTCGAAGTTCCCTCGCGAAGAGAGCGGCGCGAGGCCTGTCTCTTATACACATCTCCGA
>JBKPPO010000054.1:0-8222 GCA_046733635.1 Pseudomonadota bacterium
GGTTCGTATGGTGGCCCGTGCACACCATCCCGGCGCTGGAACACGTGGACGAATACGTGTGGCTGGACCAGGGGTGGGGCGAGACCCAGGACTCGCCGCTGCGAGAACGCTATTACTACACGGCCCAGGGCACTTCGATGCCCCAGGGCGCATCGACCGGCGCCGTTCGCTACGACTGGTTCGTGAACGTGGAGCTGCCGTTCTCCAAACAAAGATTCGCCGATCCCGATCACATGCGCCGGTACCGGTTCCTCGTGGATCCGAAACCCACGGCTGCGAATCCGGACCAGCTTCCCATCGGCTTCACACGCCATTTCGATCCGCGCATCGGTGAGTATGTGCTCGACATCACCTGCGCTGCCTGCCACACGGGCGAGATCCAGCACACGCGCGACGGCCGAACGCAGGCCATCCGCATCGACGGCGGCCCCGCCATGCATGCCTTCACCGACATGTCGCGCGGCAACTTCGCGCCCGAGCTCGTGGCCTCGCTGATCAACACCGCGGCCAGCCCCTGGAAGTTCGATCGGTTCGCGAAGAAGGTGCTGGGCGACGGCTATCCGCGCGCCAAGCCGCAGCTCAAGAAGGCGCTGCGCGCGACCATCTCCGCGATGCTCGAAACCGGCCAGAACAATCCGTTGCGCAAGTTGTATCCGGTGCACGAAGGCTTCGGCCGCACCGATGCGCTGGGCCGCATCGGCAATACGGCCTTCGGCGATCACCTCGTGGCCAAGAACTATCAGGCGGGCGATGCGCCCGTGAGTTACCCCTATCTCTGGAACATCTGGAAGTTCGACTGGGTGCAGTACAACGGCTCGGTCTCCCAACCCCTGGCCCGCAATGTGGGCGAGGCGCTCGGTGTGGGAGCGATCGCGCCGCTGATCAGCGAGATGAAGGAGCCGCTGCCGCACGCGGAACGGTTCCGCAGCACCGTCGACATCCCGGGGCTGACGCGCATCGAACATGCGCTTCAGTTGTTGAAGCCGCCGCGCTGGCCGGAGCACATCCTCGGCGCGATCGATGACACCAAAGCCGCACAGGGCAAAGAGCTGTTCGAGCAGCGCTGCCGCGGCTGTCATGGCCCCAACGTGGCATCGCCTGCGCGCGCCAGGGCGTCGGCGCCGCTCAAACCCGAGGGCCTGGAGTGGCGCATCGAAGTGGTGCCGCTCGAACACATCGGAACGGATCCGACGGCCGCGCAGGGATTCATGGAGCGGCGTTACGACATCTCGGAGACGGGGCTCAGCAACGAACAACTCCAGGCCACGCTCCGGCCGCTGCTCATCCGCGCACTCGCGCGCGACGCGCGCTTCCGCCTCACCGAGGTCGTCGAAGCGCGCAAGGCGCGCGGCGCGCCCGATGCGGGGCTCGGCGCATTGCTTGCAGCCTATCCAGATCCGGATGCCGCCGTGACGCCCTCGATCGATGCGAACGTGTTTCGCGCCATCGACGCGGCGCTGAACGCCGGCGTGTCGCCGCTGCCCGCCGTGCCGGACGCGGACCATCGCCCCGGCGATCCCTACAATTGCGACGAGAACTGCCATCTCGTGAACCTGCTCTGGGATGTCCGCCACGGCGTCGCGGGCATGGAGCGCCTGTTGAGCAAGCTCGACGTCAAACAACTCAGCGAAGGCCTCGCGCTGAATCTCGTCGGCATCCTGATCAAGAACCGCTTCTACGCCGACTACGGCATCGACTACCCCACACAGCAATGTCTCGAAGGCTTCGGCGCTCTCGACCTCCCCCAGGAGATCGCCGGCTACAAGCCGCGGCCGCTCGCCGGTGTCTGGGCCACGGCGCCGTTCCTGCACAACGGCTCGGTGCCGACGCTGTATCAGATGCTGCTGCCGCCGGAAAAGCGCGACCGCGAGTTCTTCGTCGGCCGGCGTGAATACGATCCCAAACACGTGGGCTACGTGACCGCGCCGGATGCCGATGGCAACGATGACGGCTTCTGGCTGGACACGTCGCTCAAGGGCAATCTCAACATCGGCCACGCATTCGCCGCCGATGCTTCGACCTGGCAGAAGCACCAGGCCGATCCCAAGGCGAACCCGCTGCCGAAGGGTGTGATCGGTCCCGAGTTCACCGACGACGAGCGTTACGCGCTCATCGAGTACCTCAAGGTGCATGAAGATCCGGCGACGCCCGCGGGCTATCAACCGCCTTCCTGCAATCTCTGGGGGAAGACGCAGTGAGCGCGCCGGAAGCGCCGGAGTACACGGCGGAGTTCAAGGACGTTCAGGATGCAGAGGCAGGCTGGATCCGCGAGCGGCGCGACGCCGTGGGCGGGTGGCCGCCGGATGCGCCGCTCGTGGGGCTCGCGCTCTCCGGTGGCGGCATCCGTTCCGCGGCGTTCAACATGGGTGTGTTGCAAACGCTGTCGCGCACCGGCCTGCTGAATCGCGTCGACTATCTATCCACCGTGTCGGGCGGCGGATACATCGGCGCCTGCGTGACCTGGCTGCGCTCGCACGTGCCGGCCGCGGCGTCGCAAAAACTCGGCGCTCTGCCGCTCGCCGATGGCACGGGCACGGTGCTCGACTGGCTGCGCGCGCATGGACGCTACCTCATCTCCGGTCCCGGCCTTTCGGGATGGACACTCGCGGCGAGCATCCTCTCGGGCACGCTGCTCAACCTCTTCGTGTTGTTGCCCATCTTCCTGCTGGCGATCGGCCTCGCCTCCGGTGACTGGTTCGAGTTCGCCTGGCCGCCACAGATCCACATGCCGGGCGCGGGCCAGGTGAACGCGCACGACGGATTCTTCATCCTCGTGCTGGTCGGCGTCGCGTTCCTCGCAACCTATCTACTGGCCACACTGGTGTTCGCGTTGAGCACCGTGCTGCCGCCGTTGCGGCAGATCAGCGCGGGCCAGTACCTCCGGCAGCGGCTGGGTGTGCTGCTGGGCACGGGCGTCGCGTGCGTGGGCGTCGGCCTGCTGCCCGTTCTGGCGGGCATCGAGGAAACGGCGCTGCGTCTGTTGCGCGTCGATGCGGCGGATGACCTCACCCGTCACGCCACGTGGCTGCTGCCGCTGATCACCGGCGGGCTTTCCGTGCGCCAGGCCAACAAACAAGGCGCGCATGCCGACACCTTCGCCATGCTGGGACTCATCCTCGTGCTCGTCGGTCTGTTCACCGGCATGTATCACCTGGCCCACCACACGCGATTGCTCGAGACCACGGGCTTCATGATATGGCTGGGGTCGTCGCTGCTGATGGCCCTGGTCTGCGACATCAACGCTGTCTCGATGCACAGCTACTACCGCAGCCGGCTCTCGGAAGCCTTCATGCCGCTCGTGGCGGCAGGCGAGCAGGCGGGCATTCATCCGCTCAACTTCCGTCTCACGGATGTGAAGGCCGGCTCCGGCGCGCCATTCCACATCGTCAATACGACGTTGAACACGACGAGTTCGGGCAACGCCAAGCTCCGCGCACGCAACGGCGAGAACATGATCCTCACGCCGCTGTATTGCGGGTCCAGCGCCACCGGCTATCGACGCACGACTCACTACCTGCGCGGCGAGCTCACTTTGTCGACCGCGTTCTCCGTCTCTGGCGCCGCCGTGGACCCGGATACCTACGCGACGAAATCCCGTCCCATGAGTTTCCTCATGGCGCTGCTCAACGTGCGGCTCGGCGTGTGGTTGCGCAATCCGAAGCAGGAGCCGAAGCGGTGGAGATTCCCCGCGTGGTATCAGCTCATGCTGCGCGAGATGCTCGGCGTGGGTTTGTCGGAGCAGGACTCGCGCATCCATCTCGCCGATGGCGGGCACTTCGAGAATCTGGGTCTGTACGAGCTGCTGCGCCGGCGCTGCCGGTACATCATCGTGAGCGACGCGGGCGCGGATCCGGATTGCACGCTCGCGGACCTCGGCCAGGCGGTGCAACGGGCGCGCGCGGATTTCAATGCGGACGTGAACATCTGCGCGGATCCGCTGTTCCATGCGAAAGGGGAGCAGGGCGCGGGCGGAGAGCTGCGCCGCCGTGCGCACCTGGTGGGCCGCGTCACCTACGCGGATGGCACGCAGGGCGAAATCCTCTATCTCAAGGCGCTGCTGCGCGAGAACCTCGGTGCGGATATCTACGGCTACTGGCGCACCAATCCCGAGTTCCCGAACCAGCCCACGTCCAACCAGTTCTATGGCGAGCTGCAGTTCGACAGTTATCGCGAGCTGGGTCGACAGCTCACGGCAGGCATCGTCATGGATTCCGGCGCCGACGTGGAGTCGGTGTTCGCGCGCTGGCGTAGTTAGTCTTCAGCAGGTCGTGCGCCCGCCGAAATGCTCGACCATGGCATCGATGAGCAGGCGCACCTTGCAGGGCGCGCTGCCGCCCGGCGGCCGGACGACGTAGACGCCCGCTTCGGGCATCGGATAGTCCGTCATCACCGCCACCATGGCGCCGCTCGCGAGGTGCTCCTTGATGAGGAAATTCGGCATCAGCGCGATGCCGAGCCCCGCGAGCACCGCTGGCACCAGCGCCGCGCCGTTGTCGGCGCTGAAGCGCGTGTTCCGCGGATGAAAGGTGATGCGGTTCCCCTCGTGCATCAGCGGCCACTCATCGTTGATGCGATTGACGGTGGCGTGCTTCAGCAGTTCTTCCGGCGTTCGCGGCGTGCCGTGTCGGGCGAGATAGGCCGGACTCGCGACCAAGGCGCCGCCGAAGCCGGAGATGCGGCGCGCCACCAGATTCGAGTCGTGAAGGATGCCAAGGCGGATCGCCGCGTCGAAGCCCTCCATCACGAGATCCACCATGCGGTCGCTGAACGAGGCCTGGATCTCGAGCTGCGGATGACGTGCGGCGAGCGTCGCGAGCACGGGCGCGAAGGTCGTGGCGCTGAACGACAGCGGCGCGGCCACACGCAACCGACCTCGCACTTCGCCATGCGGTGAGACCGCATCGCGGGCCGCGTCCGCTTCGGCGGCGATGCGCGTCGCGTGCTCGCGAAAAGTCGCGCCCGCCTCGGTCAGCGCGGTGCCGCGCGTGTTCCGGGTGAGCAACGTGGCGCCGAGCGATTTCTCGAGCCGGGCGAGCCGGCGGCTCACGATGGACTTGCTGACGCCCAGCCGGCTGGCCGCCGTGGAGAGCCCGCCGGCGTCAGCAACGGCTACAAATGCCTGAATATCCTCGATTTCCATGTGGTGTTCCGGTTTATGCGACGCCGAGTTGCACTTTTCAGGGCTAGTGGTTCGGATCGGGGAACGCGAGCATACCTCCCAACGCAATTGGGAGACAGTCATGAACAACCTTCTAGTCATCAACAGCAGCGCCGCCCGCGAGGGCTCGGTATCCCGGGAGCTCGTGGAGTTCGCGGTGGATCGCTTGCTTCAGACCTCGCCGCGCGTGAACGTGGTTCGCCGCGACCTCGGCGCCAACCCCGTTCCGCATCTCACGACCGACACGCTCAATGGCGTACGCGGCGCTCCGGCCAGTGACGCGGAGCGGGATGCGCGTGCGCTGTCCGATGCGCTCATCGCCGAGCTGCGCGCCGCCGACACGATCGTGATCGGTGCGCCGATGTACAACTTCGGTGTCACCACCGCGCTGCGTTCCTGGTTCGACCACGTGCTGCGCGCGGGCGAGACCTTCTCGTATTCGTCCGCGGGACCCAAGGGCCTGCTCACCGGAAAGAAGGTGATCGTCATCGAGTCGCGTGGCGGCCTCTACAGCGAAGGCCCCGCGAAGGTGATCGACTTTCAGGAGCCGTACCTCCGGCATCTGCTCGGCTTCGTCGGCATCACGGACGTGACATTCGTGCACGCCGAGAAGATCGGCTACGGCCCGGAGGCACGTACCGAGGCCATCGCGAATGCGAAGGCGCGGATCTCGGAAGTGGTGGGTGGAGGAGACGTCTATGAAGGCATCGGTGAAGACGCTCAGCGCCGGAGCGCGTGAGCGGCTGAGCAAGTCGCGCGCGGCTCCGCCGGAGCCGGGCTTCGCGGGGCCGGGTCATACCGCCGTCGAGGTGCTGGGATCGCAGCGCCTCGGCGAGGCGGGGCCGTTCGTATTCCTCATGGATGACCGCCTCGATTTCACGCCGGGTCAGGCCGTCGGCGGAGCGCATCCGCATGCGGGTCTCGAGACCGTCACGCTGATGCTCGAAGGATCGCTCGACGATTCGGCCGAGGGGCTGATGAACGAAGGCGACCTGCTCTGGATGACGGCCGGCAGAGGCATCATCCACAACGAACACGTCACCGCGGGCGGCCGCGCGCGCATCCTTCAGTTGTGGATCGCGCTGCCGTCCAGGCTGCGTTTCGCCGAGCCGGGGTTCGAACGCGTGCCGCTGCAGACGCTGCCGATCCGCCGCGAGCCCGGCGTGGAGGCGCGCCTTTACAGCGGGCGGTCGGGAGATCTGGTTTCTCCCACGCGCAATCTGGTCCCGGTGACGCTGGTCGAATTCCGCCTGCAGCCGAATGCCAGCATCTCGCAGACATTGTCCGGGTCTTACAGCGGCCTGTTCTATGGCGTGTCGGGATCGTTGACCATCGGCGGAATGCCGCTGGCCCAGGATGAAATCGGCTGGATCGACCGGGCCGACGTGAGCGAGACGTGCTTCGAATTGCGGACCGGCGCGGAAGGGGCGCGAGTGATCCTCTACGCGGGCGAGCCGCTCGGTGAGCCCATCGTGCAGCGCGGTCCCTTCGTCGCGGGCTCGATGAACGAGATCGCAGGATTCCATCGTTCGTTCCAGTCCGGCGCGTTCCGGCGCCTGAGCGAGCTCGAACCGACTAACAATCCTTGAGTGGCACGGCCGGATCCGCGAGTTTTCGTGGATCCGGCCTCGCGCGCGCCGGGATGAGCTTGCGCGCCGAGAGCTGATCCTTGGCGGCATTCACCGTATCCACGGCGATGAGCTCGCCATCGCGCAGATAACACACGCTGAAGGATCGCGAGCCCGGTTCACCGCGCAACACCGCGTGATCGTGCCCGGCCGACAAGCCGACGATGATCATCTTGAGGTCGTACTGATCCGACCAGAACCACGGCACCTTGTCGTGCACGGTGGTGATGCCGAACATGTTGAGCGCGGCGCTTTGCGCCTGCTCGAAGGCGTTGTCCACCGACTCGAGCAATACGCTGCCACCGTAATGGATGGACGGATGCCGCGCGCAGTCGCCCGCCGCATAGATGAGCGGATCCGAGGTCTGGCAGAACTCGTTTACGAGAATGCCGTTGTCACAGTCGAGGCCCGCATCTCGCGCCAGGGATTCATTGGGCGTGACACCGATCGCCACGAGCACGAAGTCCGCGGGTATCCGGCCGCCATCCGCGAGTTCGACGGCCGCCACACGCGCCGTGCCGGGACGCGAGGCCGCCTCATCCGGATCGGGGAGAAAGGCGGCGACCCGCGCGCGTAGATGGATCTCGACGCCGTGTTTCACGTGCTCGTCTTCGTAGAAGCGCGAGATCCACGGCGATACCACCCGGCTCATCACGCGATCCGCCGCATCCAGCACGGTCACGGCCACACCCAACTCACGGCACGTGGCTGCGCACTCGAGCCCGATGTATCCGCCGCCCACGATCACGCCGCGGCGACCGGGAAGGAGTTCGGTGCGGAGTCGCTCCACATCGGCGAATGTTCGCAAATAGTGCACACCCGCCAGCTCGGCGCCGGGCACGGGGATCTGTCGCGCGAGACTGCCCGTGGCCAACAGCAGGCGGTCGTATTCCACGTGGGAGCCGTCCGAGATTTCGAGGCGTCGCTGTGCGCGATCGATGCGCACGGCCGCGAAGCCCAGGCGTGTCTCCACCGCATGCTCCTCATAGTGGGCCGCGTGGCGGATCAGCAGGCGGTCGCGGTCGAGCGAGCCCGCCAGGAATTTCTTGGAGAGCGGCGGACGCTGATACGGCAGCAGCAACTCGTCGCCGATCAACGTGATGGGGCCGCGATGCCCGCGCCGGCGCAACGTCTCGACGGCTTGCCCGCCGGCCTGACCCCCACCCACGATCACCATGTGCTCCATCGTTCCGTACCTATTAATAGGAGAAGTCCGTCGCGCACCAATTGTGGGCGCTAGTCAAATCATCGCGCCAAATTGGTGCCGGTATTTCCGGCCGGCAGCCCCCCAATTGCGAAATTGCCGCTATGTTGGGCTTTCGGGATACTGGCACGGAAGCTGCACTGCGATTAAGGCTCGCCGATGTCGGCGGTCCAGTCACAAAGAGTATTGGGAGAAAAGAAATGAAATTGGTCACCGCCATCATCAAGCCTTT
>JBKPPO010000055.1:0-9796 GCA_046733635.1 Pseudomonadota bacterium
TCGGAACACCTCTCATCGTATGAGCTGATCGATTGTGCGAATTAGTGATCGAGACATACAAGAATGTGCCTCGATTCTGACCGAAATGCACGCGGCTCGTCGATAAAAGTTGCAATATCAATCATGCAGGAGCAAATTCGCGCAAGTTCCAGGTGCTCGCCTTCCGCGGGCGCCCAAACAACAACGTGGGGGTTGTCGAGTATGTTCATGCGCAAGTCTTTCCTGCATTCGCCGGCGGCGCCGGCAGCCCTGGCGGGTTTCGCCATCGCCATCTGCACGCCGCTGCAGGCCCAGCAGGCCCAGCCGTCCGAACAGCCCAGCCAGGAGCTCGAAGAGGTCGTCGTCTCGGGCATTCGTGAATCGCTGCGCAGCGCCGTGGCGGTGAAGCGCGATTCCATCCAGGCGATCGACGCCATCTCCGCCGAAGACGTCGGCGACTTCCCGGACAAGAACGTGGGCGAAGCCTTGCAGCGCGTGCCCGGTGTTCAGATCAATCGCCAGGACGGTGAGGGTCGCGCGGTCAGCATTCGCGGCGCCGACCAGTCCCTGATCCGCGTCGAGATCAATGGCGTCTCGGCGCTGTCGCTGACGGTGGGTGGTGGCCGCGACGTGGACTTCCGCGACATTCCGGTCGAGTTCATCTCGCGGGTCGAAGCCGTGAAGACGCCGACGCCCGAGATGACCGAAGGTGGTATCGGAACCGTGCGCCTGTACACGCGCCGTCCGCTGGACACGCCGGACGGCTACATGGCTGGTTCGGTACAGGGCGTCTACAGCGATCTCGCCGACGAATACGACCCGAAGCTCGCGTTCATCGCCAGCAAGAACTTCCTCGACAACACGCTGGGCGTGCAGTTCTCCACGCAATGGGAGAACCGCCACATCTACAGCAACAACGCGCGCACCACGGGCTGGCTGCGCCGCGCGCCTGCGGCCACGGGCGCGGGCGCAACGCCCGGCCGCGGCACCGATGTGAACGGCGACGGCACGCTCGACTGGGTCCCCGAGATTCCGCGCTACATCAACGATCGCCGCGAGACCACACGCACGGCGTTCAATGGCGTGGTTCAGTGGAAGCCCACCGAAGCGCTGGAGTTCTACCTCGACGGCACGTACACGCGCGGCCACGAGAAGGTGTACAGCTCGCTCATGCAGCTCGGCGCGGGCGCCGGCCTGATCGACTACGCCAATTCCTCCGTCGGTGCGGACAACACCGTCGACCACATCGAGCTCACGAGCAGCGCGGCGTTCCCGATCGATCTCGCGTATCGCAACATCAACGGCTCGCTGGAGCGCGAACAATACAACGGCATCCTCGGCGGCAAATGGACCGCGGGCGCGTTCACCTTCGATGCACGCCTGGCCTACTCGCGCGGCGAGGTCCACAACAACGAGAAGAACTCCACGGCCACGATCTTCGGTGTGCCGCGCGTGGTCATCGACTACACCGGCGGCGAAGGCGCGCCGAACTTCACGTTCCCCGGCATCGACACCACCGATGGCGCGCTGGTCAACAACCTGGCGGCGGTCTTCAACCCGCGCATCAACGACCAGGAAGAGACGGGTGCGCAGTTCAACGTGGAGTGGAAGCCGGAAGTCGCCTGGATCCGTTCGGTGAAGGCGGGCTACGAGCAACGCGATCTCACCATGGACAGCCTGCTGTTCGCGCGCACCATCCAGATCACCTCGCGCACGCCCACGCCGGCGAGCTCGGGCGCCACGACGACGGTTGCCGTGGCGCAGCCGCTCATCGCCGGCATCGTCAATGACAACTCCGGCGTGAATCGCGTGCGGTTCTTCGACACGGGCGATCTCGGATTCCCGGGCGGCATCCGCTACTGGAACGACAACGGCAACGCCACGTACGAGGCGACCATCGCGGCCAGTGGTCTCACCATGGATCCCTGGGGCGCGAACGCGAACGCCGGCACCAATGGCACCTTCCAGAACTACCTGGACACCTGGTCGGTGGAAGAGAAGACCAAGGCGGGCTACCTGCAGGCGTCGTTCTCCTGGGACGAACTGGCGGTGCCGATCGCCGCCACGGTCGGCGCACGCTACTTCGACACCAACACACTGTCTTCCGGTTACAACCGCGTGCAGCAGGGCGCGACCATCACCTTCCCCGAGGCCTCGCAGTCGGGTGGCTACAACGACTGGTTGCCCTCGTTGAACCTCAAGTTCGATCTCTCGGACAAACTCGTGGCGCGCATGACCGCGGGTGACGTGATGGCGCGTCCCAATCCCTCGCAGCTCGCGTTCCGCCGTTCCACGGACGTGGTGGGTCTCACCGGCTCGCGCGGCAATCCGGACCTGCTGCCGTTCGAAGCGCGTCAATACGACGCGGGTCTCGAGTACTACTTCTCCGATGTGAGCTACGTGTCGCTCGCGTATTTCCGCACCGAGATCGGCCGGTTCATCGTCAACACGTCGGCGCCGGAAGTGATCGACGGACAGACGTACACCATCTCGCGGCCCGTCAACGGCAGCGAGCAGGTGACGATCGATGGCTTCGAGGTCGGCGGTCAGTACTCGTTCGACTTCCTCCCGGGCTTCTGGAGCGGCTTCGGCGTGATGGCGAACGCCACGTTCGCGCAGGACGAAGGCTTCACGGGCCGCAATCTGCTGACGGGCGAACTACTGCCGTTCCCGGGTCTCTCCGAGACCAGCTACAACGCGTCCATCTACTACGAGAACCAGAAGTTCAGCGTCCGCACCTCGTACAACTGGCGCGAGGCCTGGCTGCTGACGCCGAACGGCCGCGGCGGCCTGCCGGAGTTCAACGATGACTACGGCACGCTGGATGCCTCCGTGAGCTGGAACGTGAACGACAACTTCACGGCCTTCGCGGACATCGTGAACCTGCTGGACGAGCAGAAGATCGAGTACAACAACCCGTTCCGCCGCATCGGCAACGAGACCTTCGGCAAGCGCTTCTTCGTCGGCGTGCGCGCGAAGTTCTGAGGATGTGAGCCTGCAAGCGGAGCGGGGGTGTCCCCGCTCCGCGATGCAGCGAAAGAGGCGCGCGGAACTGCGACGGATTCGCATTGCCATTCGCATGTCTGCAATCCTCGCGCGGACCCTCTAACATGCGCGGCCTCGAAGACAGGAGGCTTGCCATGACCGATTCCGAACTGGGCGACGATCTCACCAAGAAGGTGATCGACGCGTTGAACCGCATCCTCGAGCTGGAGCTCGCCGGCGTGGTTCGTTACATGCACTACAGCTTCATGATCTTCGGTCACAACCGGATCCCGATCGTCGCGTGGCTGCGCGACCAGGCCAACGAATCGAACGCGCACGCCGTACTCGCCGGTGAACACATCACCGCGTTCGGCGGCCATCCCTCGCTCAAGATCGGCGGGCTGCTCGAAACGCATCAGCACGACGTGAACGAGATCCTCATCGAGGCTTTTGCGCACGAGAAGGAAGGTCTCAACGCGTACTACGCGCTGCTCAAGCTCACCGAGGGCAAGAGCGTCCTGCTCGAGGAATACGCGCGCGATCAGATCGCGGCGGAAGAGATGCATCTCGCGGACATCCGCAAGATGATGCGGAAGCCGGGCTCCATCAAGTAGCCGCGGGTACTAACCGCCGGCGGTTTCGCCGGCGGCGCTCCGTTCGAGGAATCTCAACGACCACTCGAGCGGTGTCTCCGCATCGTGTTTGAAGGCGCGCCGCCATGCCGGCGGCGCCTGTTCCCGCCAGCTTCGTTCGGTGGACCCGCCGACCAGCACCACCGGTCCGGGCGCCAGCGCGAATCCGCCTGCGGCCGCGAAATTTTCGATGGCCGACGGGCTCCAGAAACAAAATCCGAGCGATCGTTCGGCGCCGTTGCCGATCGTCGAGAGCGCCTGCGCCAGGTTGTCGGGCGCGACGGTGGAGTACACGGCCTGGGTGTGCACGCGGAAGCGCCTGGAGAGAGTCTCCACCGCGGCCAGATGCTCGGGCTGGCGAAGCGCCACATCGCTCGTGGGGTAGAACACTTCGGCGCCCGACGGGATGCCGCCAGCGTCGTGCACCGCGCGCGCCAATTCCCGCACGCCGCCGCGCGCAGTGAGACCTACGCGAATGCCGCGCGACTCCAGCGTGGAAGACGTGGCGGGCGCGAGCGCGGCCACCGTGACTTCCTCGGAACTGCTGGCCGGTACTTCGACGCGTGCGGCGGCGGCGCGGCTGGTCACGAACAGCACGGCGCGTCCGCTCGCCCCCATGCGCCGCAACTCCGCCCAGTCCTGCCAATGGTGATCGATGCAGGGCAGGGCCAGCGCGGCGATACCCTGGCGCCGGAGTTGGATGACGGCGCTGTCGGCATGCGGTTGGGACTTGGTGATGATCCAGGTGTGCGGCACTGCGCGGAATGGTAACGCGCATTCGCAAGTGGCTGAAAACAAGCCGCGCCGTGACATAGCTGTGACAGATCGCGAGGGCTGCGGCCGTACGCTTGCGTTTGATTTCAATGGAGTTTGTCCTGCATGCAACCGCGTGAGCGATTCCTTGCGGCGCTGCGCGGCGACGCGCTGGACCGTCCCCCCGTGTGGCTGATGCGCCAGGCCGGGCGTTATTTGCCGGGCTATCGCGCGTTGCGCGCCGAGCACAGCTTCTGGGATGTCTGCCAGAACGCGGAGCTGTCGACTCGTGCGGCGCTCGAGCCGCTCGACAAATACAAGCTCGACGCGGCCATCGTGTTCTCCGACATCCTCGTGGTGCCGCTGGCGCTCGGGCTCGGCGTCACCTTTGGCAAAGGCGAGGGGCCGCTGATCGGCAAGCCGCTGCGCACCGCTGCGGATTACGACGCGTGGCAGGTCGACGGCGCGGTCGATCGCATCGCCTATCTGCCGCGCGCCGTCGCGCATCTCAAGCAAACGCTCCAGGATCGTTACGGCATCCTGGGTTTCGCCGGCGCGCCGTTCACCTTGTTTGCCTACAGCGTGGAAGGCGGCGGCAGCGACGACTTCCGCGAAGCCCGCACACTCATGCATCGCGATCCGGCGCTGGCGCGCCGCGCGCTGAACACCATCGCCGACATCGTGGCCGAGTTGCTGCTGCGCCAGGTCGATGCCGGCGCCGATGCGGTGCAGCTCTTCGATTCCTGGGGCGGCCTGCTCGCGCCCGACGAGTATCGCGACTTCGCGCTGCCCGCGCTCCAGCGCATCACCGCGAAGCTGAATGCGCGCAAGGTGCCCACGCTGCTGTTCGTGAAAGGCGGACATCACCTGCTGCCGTTGCTCGGCGAGAGCGGCGTCACCGGCTTTTCGCTGGACTGGCGCACGGAGTGGCAGGTCGCGCGCGATCTCTATCCAAAGCATCTGCTGCAGGGGAACATCGATCCCGTGTTGCTGTTGGGCAGTCCGGACGTGATCCGCCAGCGTACGCGTGATCTGCTCGAGGTCATGAAGCGCACGACCGGCGGACGTTCCTGCATCTTCAATCTGGGCCACGGCATCCTGCCGGGCACGCCGCCGGAGACGGTGGGCGCGCTCGTGGATACGGTCGCGGAATTCCGCTGAGGGGCTGACGTGATTCCGCTCGCGCTGGTGGGCATGAGTTATCGCGAGGCGCCTTCCGCGGTGCGCGCGGCGCTCGCCGCCATCGATGCCGAGGTGAAGGGCCCCTCGCAGCAGTTGCTCGACGCGGGCGAGATCACGGGGCTGGTGCGCATCGAGAGCTGCGCGCGTGTGGAGTGGTTGTTTGCCTCGCCGCGCCCGGCCTGGGCCGCGGAGTTGTTCGCGGCCACGCTCGTCGGTGCGACCGAGAACCCCGATCATCTGCGTCCGCGCGTGAGGCATGGCGCGGCCGCCGCGGGCGGCCTGTTGCGTGTGGCGGCGGGGCTCGACTCCGTGGCGCAAGGCGAACATGCCATCGGCAATCAGGTGCTGCGCTCCTTCGAACGCGCGCACGAGGCCGGCACCGTCTGCCGGAACCTGCACGTGGTCTGGCGCGGCGTGGGCGAGATGTTGGGCAAGGCGCGCCGCATCCTGCCGCAGGGTCGTACGGGTGGCGTGCAGCAGCTCGTCATCGATCGCATCGTGGGCCTGACGCCGGATGCACCGATCGCGGTGTTCGGACTGGGCGAGATCGGCCGCGCCATGCTGCGAGCGCTCGCGGATGCGGGGTACACGGCCGTGGAGAGTTTCAATCGCGCGAGCATGCGCGCCTTCGAGGCGGCATTGCAGCGTGCGAGCGTGGTCATCATGGCTTCCGGCGCGCCGCAGGCCTGGGCCGTGTTGCCGCCAGGGCAAGGCCGGCGCGTATTCGATCTCGGAAGTCCTTTGCAGATCGCCGACGCGCCGGGCTGGGAGCTCACGGAGCTCGACGAACTACTGGATGGACACGGCGCGGTGCTGCCGGAGTCCGAATACGCCGCGTTGGATTCCGAGTGCTCGGCCTTCGCCGAGAAGATCTGCCAGACGTTGCTCGCGCCGCCGCCCAGCGACACGCTTGCCGCGATGACGGCCATCCGCACGGAATTCATGCAGAACAAACTACCCGGCCTGCTGGAAGGCCTGCCGCCGCAACGCGCGCGCAAACTGACCTCCGAAGTGAACGCCATGATGCACGACTTCATCGCCGCCGCGCGGCGCGAGGCGCCATGAAGCCTTCGATCATCGGCAGCCGCGGGAGCGACCTCGCACTGTGGCAATCGCGGACCGTGCTCGCGGAGCTCGGGCGCACTTCGCCCGACGCCCGCTGGAATCCGGACATCACCGTGATCGCCACGCGCGGCGATCTCGATCAGTCGCCATTGCTGGTGGGCAAGCTGGAGAAGGGCTTCTTCACGCGCGAGCTGGAACTCGCCCTGGCGGAGAATCGCATCGATCTCGTCGTGCATTCGCTCAAGGACCTGCCCACGGCCCCACCCGCGGGCCTCTGGAACCGCACCATCCTGTCGCGCGCGAATGCCGCGGACTGGCTGCTGATACGCCGTGAATTCCACGAATCACGATCCGACGGCCTGCTGCCGCTGAAGGAGGGAGCGCGCGTCGGCGCGTCGTCGTTGCGACGCGGAGCCTTGCTGGGTCGCTTCGCGCCGCAGGCCACGCCGGTGCCGCTGCGCGGCAATGTGCCGACCCGGCTGCGCCGACTCGGTGAAGGCAAGAACGTGGATGCGATCGTGCTCGCAGCCGCTGGGCTCACACGCCTGAAGCTGGATCTCTCGGCGTTCGCCGTCATCGAACTACCACCGGATCAGTGGGTCCCGGCGCCGGGGCAGGGCGCGCTCGCCGCGCAGTGCCGCGAAGGCGACGTGGCCATCGAGGCGCAGCTCTCGCGCCTGGCCGACCCGGCCTGCGTCAACGCCACACGCTGGGAGCGCGAGTTCCTGCGCGTCATCGAGGGCGGCTGCTCCACTCCGTTCGGTTGCCATGTGATCGGCAAGCGTGCGTATCTCGGCATCGCCTCCGATGCCGGCTGGTCCGCCAACGCGGTCGATCTCCCCGATGTTTCGCTAGAAGGAAAACCACGTGACGAATTCATCCGCGCCGCGGTCGCCGGCTGTCGGCCTGCCTGAGTCGGCCAAGCTCTACGCGCGTGCCGAGGCACTGATCCCGGCCGGTGTCTCGAGTCCGGTGCGCGCCTTCCGCAAGGTCGGCGGCACGCCGGTGTTCTTCAAGTCGGCGAGCGGCGCGCATGTCGTCGATGAAGATGGCAACCGCTACCTCGATCTGTGCATGGCCTGGGGGCCGTTGATCCTGGGTCATGCGCATCCGAAGGTCGTCGAAGCCGTGCGGCGCGCGGCGGCGGACGGCCTGGCATTCGGCACGGCGCATCGTCACGAAGGCGAGCTCGCCGAACTTGTGCTCGCGGCTTATCCCTACGCGAAGCTCGTGCGGTTCGTGGTCAGCGGCACCGAGGCGGTGGCGACGGCCGTGCGCATCGCGCGCGCCAGCAACGGCCGCCGCCGCATCCTGAAGTTCGATGGCTGCTACCACGGCCACGTGGACTCGCTGATGGTCAAGGCCGGCAGCGGCGTGGTCACGCAAGGGTTGGCTGACAGCGCGGGAGTCCCGGCGCAGGTGGCCGCGGACACGACCGTGATTCCGCTGGGTGACATCGACGCGCTGGACCAGGCGTTCCGCGAGTACGGCAAGGAGCTGGCGGCGGCCATCATCGAGCCCGTGCCGGCCAACAACGGGCTGCTGCAGCAGTCGCGTGAATACCTGCTGAAGCTGCGCGAGCTCACGCGTGCCCACGGCACGGTCTTGATCTTTGATGAGGTGATCACCGGCTTCCGCTTCGGTTATCACGGCTACGACAAGGTCGTGGGCATCGAACCCGACCTCACCACGCTGGGCAAGATCGTGGGCGGCGGCATGCCCGTGGCCGCGGTGCTCGGCAAGAAGGAACTGCTGGGACAACTCGCGCCGCTCGGGCCTGTCTACCAGGCGGGCACCATGGCGGGGAATCCCGTTTGCCTCGCGGCCGGCGTCGCCACGCTGACCGAGCTCGCCGAAGGCGGTGCCTACCGCCACATCGAGATGTTAGGCCGCCACCTCGATGCGGCTTTCGCGAAGCATGCGCTCGCGAAGCGGGCCCAGTTGCCGCGCATCGGGCCCATCGTGTGGCCCTACTTCGATGTCGATGCCGCGCTGCCCGCCGCCGCGTCGGCGATCTCGTCGACGGCCGTCAACGAATATCACCGGCGATACCGCGGCTGGCTCGCGCGCGGCGTCTACCTGCCGCCGTCGGCGTACGAGGTGTGTTTTCTCTCGGCCGCTCACACCACGGCGGATGTGGATACACTCCTCGACGTGCTGAGTCACGAGGCCTGATGCGGTCCAGCTTCCGACAGTGGTTTGCCGAAAGAGCGGAGCTCGTCGTGCTCGGCGTGACGCTGCTCGCCACTTCGTCACTGGTGTTCTGGTGGACCATCCTGCTGCGTGGCGAGATGCGCACCAACGAAGCGCTCGAACGCGCACTGCTCGATGCGCAGACCGGCCTGACCACGCAGCAGCTCGAGGACCGGCGCGTCGAGATCGCGGAGCACCACGAGAGCCGCAACGTCATGCTCGTCGGCGAGTCCGCGCTGCTGGCTCTGCTGTTGTCGGGAAGCCTGGTCGTGTTGTTCCTGCTCGCGCAGCGTCGCAAGCAGCAGCGCGAAGACATGGAGAAGCTGCTGCAGTTCACGAGCCACGAATTCAAGACACCCGTGGCGGGCGTCAAAGGACTGCTGCAAAGCCTTGCGCTGGGCAGCATCCCGGAGGCACAGCGTGCGGAGCTCATCCAGCTCGGGCAGCTCGAGTGCGATCGTCTCGAGCACCTGGCCGAGACGATCCTCGCCTATCAACGCGCGATGGCGCGGGATCCCCGGCAGGGCGTGCAGCACATCGACGCAGCGCGTTTCATCACGGATCTGCTGGCGCATCGCGCGCGCACTTCCAGCGGTGGCGAAGCGGAGCTCGCGGTGGTCGACGCGGTGCAGGTGCAGGCTGATCACGATGGCCTGCGCGTGATCGTCGAGAACCTGCTCGACAACGCGCAGAAGTACGGTGGCGGCAAGGTGCGCATCGCGGCGGGCGTCAACGACGGGCGCTGGCGCCTGGACATCAGCGATCAGGGCCGCGGCTTTCCGCCCGACGCGGCCGAGAAGCTCTTCGACCCCCACAATCGCGGCAGCGGCGATGGCATGACACATGGCGCGGGCCTGGGGCTCGCCATCGCGCGATCGCTCGCGAGACGCATGGGCGGAGACATCACCGCGCGCAGCGCGGGTCCCGGTCAGGGCGCGGTTTTCAGCGTGACCCTGGCGCTCGCGCCCGCGAACGCGAGCACGCAAGGACAGGGGTTGGCGCATGGC